>DBDD01000137.1:0-2202 GCA_002293365.1 Christensenella sp. UBA941
GCCCGGCCCTTGGCCAGCACGGCGTCAACATCATGGGTTTTTGCAAGGAGTTCAACGATCGTACGGCGAAGCAGGCCGGCCTTATAATCCCGGTAGTCATCACGGTATATCAAGACCGCTCGTTCTCGTTCATTACGAAAACTCCCCCGGCCCCCGTGCTCATCAAAAAGGCTGTCGGCCTCGAAAAAGCGTCGGGCAGGCCAAATACGGAAAAAGTCGCCAAGCTTACGCAAGCGCAGGCTGAAGAGATCGCCAAAACCAAGATGCCCGATTTAAACGCCGCCAGCCTTGAGGCTGCCGTCATGATGGTAAAAGGAACGGCGCGCAGCATGGGTATCACTGTAGAAGGCTGATTGAAACGGAATTTGTGGGAGGACGTTACCGTCCGCAACTACCACTAGGAGGAAACCTATGAAACACGGAAAGAAATATAAAGCCGCAAAACAGCTCGTCGAAGCCGGTAAGCTCTACGATCCGGCCGAGGCCGTAGAGCTTTGCAAAAAGACGGCGACGGCCAAATTCGACGAAACTGTTGAAGCGTCCGTACGCTTGGGCGTTGACCCG
Organism: Christensenella sp. UBA941; assembly: GCA_002293365.1. Lineage (GTDB taxonomy): Bacteria > Bacillota > Clostridia > Christensenellales > UBA941 > UBA941. The sequence goes on from DBDD01000137.1 coordinate 565, forward strand.
CGCCACGCGGATCAGCAAGTCCGCGGAGCGGTCGTATTGCCGCACGGTACGGGCCGCACGCTGCGCGTACTCGTATTCGCAAAGGGCGACAAGGCCAAAGAGGCCGAAGAGGCCGGAGCGGATTTTGTCGGCGCAGAGGAAATGGTTCAAAAGATCCAGACTGAAAACTGGTTCGACTTCGACGTTTGCGTCGCCACGCCCGACATGATGGGCGTCGTTGGACGCATTGGCCGTACGCTAGGCCCGAAGGGCCTCATGCCGAACCCGAAGTCTGGCACGGTCACGATGGACGTCGCCAAGGCCGTCGCGGAAATCAAAGCCGGTAAAGTCGAATACCGCGTTGATAAAACGAGTATCGTACACGTACCGCTTGGGAAAGCTTCGTTTGAAAACGATAAGCTTATCGAGAACTTCCAAACGTTAATGGAGGCGATCATAAAGGCAAAGCCGTCCGCCGCGAAGGGCACGTACCTGAAAAGCGTCGTCATAAGCGCGACGATGGGCCCCGGCGTGAGGGTGAACCCGCTGCGGTTCAACTAGGTAACAGATAACATGTAGGGGCGAACTGTGTTCGCCCGCATAAAAAGCAGCCCTGTAGGGGCGAACACAGTTCGCCCCTACAGGATTGCGATAACAGCCAAAGACAGCAGGCGCGCTTTTTTAGCGCTTAATGCAGGCCTGCCGAGGCAAACGTTTATCCGCCTGAGACGCATACATTGTGCGTACATACAGGCGCGTATACTGTTTGTTTCGGCCTTGCTTTGGTAGCGGGGCCGTTTCAATTTACACGGTTGATGGAAACGCTCATTACGAGGAGGTGAAACTGATTGGGAAATCCTAAGATCATCGCGCAAAAGGAAGCGTTGGTAAACGCCTTAGCCGAGCGCATGAAGTCCGCGCAAAGCTTGGTATTCGTCGACTACCGCGGCCTGACGGTCGAAGAGGTGACGAACCTGCGCAACAATTTCCGCGCTGCGGGCGTCGAGTACGAGGTCATCAAAAACACCATGCTCGAACGCGCGGCGGTAAAGGCCGGTATCGAAGGTCTTACACCCTATTTAAAAGGCCCGACGGCGGTCGCTTTCGGCGTAAAAGACGCCGTAGCTCCGGCGAAGATCATGAACGACTTCATTGCTAAGGCGAAGAAGACGGAGTTCAAATGCGGCGTTGTGGACAACAAGGTCATCGATACCAAGGGCGTCGTGACGCTGGCGTCGCTGCCCTCGCGCGAAGAGCTCATCGCCAAGATGCTCGGCAGCATGAACGCCCCGATTACGGGCTTCGTATCCGTGCTTGGCGGTACGCTTCGCAAATTCTTGTACACGCTTAAGGCGATTGAAGAACAAAAAGCTAATTAACAGGAGGATATAATAAAATGGATAAGACGCAATTAATCGAAGCGATTGAGAAAATGACAGTAATCGAGCTCGCGGAGCTCGTAAAGGAACTCGAAGAGAAGTTTGGCGTAAGCGCGGCCGCTCCGGTTGCCGTTGCTGCGGCTCCCGTTGCCGGCGCGGCGGCTGAAGCTGCCGAAGAGAAGACGGAATTCGATTGCATCCTCAAGGATATCGGCTCCGAGAAGATCAAGGTCATCAAGGTTGTCCGTGAAATCACCGGCCTGGGCCTGAAGGAAGCGAA
>DBDD01000137.1:2218-6332 GCA_002293365.1 Christensenella sp. UBA941
CGACAAGATCGTCGCCGCGTTCAAGGAAGTCGGCGCGACTATCGAAGTGAAGTAAGAGAAGATCATATAACGCAAAAAAGTGGCTTGCCACTTTTTTTGCGTTATATGATTATTTAATGATTGCATTTATATAAGCTATTATGTATAATTATAAGCAATAAGATTCAGGAGGCAGTATCATGGCAAAGGAAAAGGTCATACTCGCGTATTCCGGCGGGCTGGATACGTCGATAATCATCCCGTGGCTGAAGGAAAACTATGATTACGACGTAATCGCGATGGCGGGCGACGTCGGCCAGGGCGAGGAGCTCGAGCCTTTGAACGAAAAGGCGATAAAGACCGGCGCTTCAAAGCTCTATATCGAAGATTTACGCGAAGATTATGTCGTAAACTATATCTTCCCCACCCTACGCGCGGGCGCTGTTTATGAAGGAAAATATCTGCTCGGAACATCGCACGCGCGGCCATGCATCGCCAAGCGCCTCGTGGAAATCGCGCATAAAGAAGGCGCGAGCGCAATCGCGCACGGCGCGACGGGCAAAGGCAACGACCAAGTGCGCTTTGAACTTACTATCATGGCGCTCGATCCGAAGATCAAAATCATTGCTCCCTGGCGTACTTGGGATATCAAGTCGCGCGAGGAAGAAATAGACTACGCCAACGCGCGCGGCATCCCCGTTCCTGTGACGAAGGAACACAACTACAGCATGGATCGAAATATCTGGCACCTTTCGCACGAAGGCAGCGACCTTGAAGACCCATGGAACATGCATAAAGAGGACATGTACATGATCTGCACGCCGCCCTCGAAAGCGCCGGATGCGTATGAGTGCGTGGAGATCGAATTCGACAAGGGCACGCCCGTAGCTGTCAACGGCGAAAAGCTGCCTCCCGTTAAGCTCGTCGAGGTTTTGAACGATTTGGGCGCGAAACACGGCGTAGGCATCGCCGATTTAGTAGAAAACAGGCTCGTCGGCATGAAATGCCGGGGCGTATACGAAACCCCGGGCGGGACGATCCTCTACGAAGCTTTGCGCCAGCTCGAAAGGCTTACGCTCGACCGGCAGCTGCTGCATTATAAAGAAATGCTTGCTATTCGCTATGCCGAATTGGTCTACGACGGCTGTTGGTTTACGCCGCTACGCGAATCGATAGACGCGTTCGTGAATACCGCGATGGAAACCTGCTCCGGCATATCGCGCGTAAAGTTATTTAAGGGCAATTGCTCCCCCGCCGGCGTGAAATCACCCTATTCGCTCTACGATCAGGAGCTCGTCACCTTCGAGGAGGACGATGTTTACAACCAATACGACGCAGAGGGTTTCATCAGGCTGTTCGGTCTGCCGCTGAAGGTGCGTTCTATGATGCTGGCGAAAAACGGGAAATAAACATGAAGCTTTGGGGAGGTAGATTTACCAAAGAAACCGGCGGCGCAATGGACGTTTTTCATTCGTCCATTGCGTTCGACCGGCGCTTGTACCGGCAAGATATAGCGGGTTCGATCGCACACGCGAAGATGCTCGCTAAAACAGACATAATTTCCGAAGATGACGCGGATAAAATCGTTACCGGCCTGTCGGATATTCTTGCGGATATAGAGGCCGGCAAAATCGAGTTTTCATCCTCGGCGGAGGATATCCATATGAACGTCGAGACGCTTTTGATTCAGCGCATCGGCGATGCGGGCAAGCGCGTGCATACCGGCCGCAGCCGCAACGATCAGGTCGCGCTCGATATGCGCATGTATATGAAAGAGGGCTGCGCCGAAACAAAAGCTCGTTTAGCCGCGCTTATTCGTGTGCTCCTTAATACCGCAAAAGCCCATACATACAGCGTGATGCCCGGCTATACGCATTTACAAAAAGCCCAGCCCATCACGCTTGCGCATCATGTTTTGGCATACGCCGAGATGTTCCATCGCGATGTAGGACGCTTAGACGACTGTGTCGGGCGCACGGACGTCATGCCTCTGGGTTCAGGCGCGCTCGCCGGATCCACATATCCGCTCGACCGGGAAATAGTAAGAGCCGAGCTCGGCTTTGCCGAAATATCACGCTCCAGCCTGGACGCGGTTTCCGACAGGGATTTCTTAATAGAATTTTGCGCCTGCGCCTCTACGATAATGATGCACCTTTCGCGCTTTTGCGAAGAACTAGTGCTTTGGTCAAGCGACGAATTTCGTTTTGTCGAAATGGACGACGCTTATTCCACGGGCTCGTCCATCATGCCGCAGAAGAAGAATCCCGACTGCGCGGAGCTAATCCGCGGCAAGACGGGACGCGTCTACGGCGACCTGACAGCCCTTTTGACTATAATGAAGGGCCTGCCGCTCGCATACAACAAGGACATGCAAGAGGACAAAGAAGCCACGTTCGACGCGCTCGATACCGTTTTAGCCTGTCTCGAACTATTTACACAAATGTTCGCGTCGCTGCGGTTCAATACAGACAACATGCGTAAAGGCGCGAGCCGCGGCTTTACAAACGCGACGGACGCGGCGGATTATCTCGTAAAAAAAGGCGCGCCCTTCCGCACGGCGCACGAAATCATTGGCTCGCTGGTATTAAGCTGCATAAAGCGCGGCGTCGCGATAGAAGAGCTATCGTTGGACGAATTGCGGGAGTTTTCGCCGCTGTTTGCCGAAGATGTTTTTGGCGCTATATCACTTAACACCTGTGTTGCGGAGCGCAAGCTTCCTGGAGGCCCAGCGCCGGAGGCGGTTTTGCGGCACATCGAGTATATCGGGAAGCTGTATGATGTTTAAGCTGATTCTATGCATCTGAGGGGTCTATGAATATCGTCATCCAAACGCCCTCGCCCGGCGAGGAGGATTCGGTCGTTATCCGCGTCCACTGCATGACTGAAGGCGTTATACGGGCGATTAACCTGCTGAAAAGCCCGGAAAGCCTGCCGGTTATGATCGGCGAGCAGAATGTTTTGCTGCCGGTCAAGGACGTATTCTACGCCGAAAGCGTCGATTTAAAGACGTTTGTTTATGCGGAAAAATCCGTATACCGCACAAGGCTAAAGCTCTATGAGCTCGAAGAGACGCTGAGCCATGGGGATTTTTTGCGGATAAGCAAGCAGGTCATCCTCAATATCCGAAAGATCCGCTCAGTCGCCCCCGCCGGAGATAGCCGGTTTCAGGCGACGCTTGCAAACGGTGAAAAGGTCATAATATCGCGGCAATATGTTCCCGCGCTGAAAGCGAGGTTCGGGCTTTGAATCTGAAAGAGCTGCTAAAGTTCATGTTCGTTGTTTTTTGCGCGATAACAACAATTGTAATCCTGTATATCGCGGCGGAAATACTGATCACCGATTCGCTATGGAGACTCAGCGCATGGGATTTGCTGAAAATTGAGTTCGTCGCGTTTGCGGGCACTCTGCCGGTGCTGATATTATTAAAAAGAGAGAATGCGCCCCGAACAGAGCTGATAATACGCCAAGTCCTGCATTTCATTCTTACCGGCGGCATCATTGCTGGCCTGCTTATCGGCTTCGGCTGGTTGAGCGCGGGAAACGCGGCTTTCATCGCGGCGCTCTATATCTGCCTTTATTCTGGGATATACGCCGCGGGGGAATTGCGGGCGCGTAAGCTAGCAAAAGCGCTGAACGAGCGAATAAGCGCATTTCACAACGATCAAAACGAAACTCACTGACCGTCGTCTTGAAGGGATACTCGCCTCCTGATAATGTAGCTCAGGAGGTGTTTTTTATGATTCATGTTGAAAATCTCAGGAAGAACTACGGCGGTATAAACGCCGTAAACGGAGTCGGCTTTGAGGTAAAGGAGGGCCAGCTTTTCTCATTCCTTGGTACGAACGGCGCGGGAAAATCAACCACAATCAATATATTGACGACTTTGATTAAAAAATCATCCGGAAAAGCTATGGTCGGCGGCCATGACGTCGAGCGCGGCGCGAAGCATGTGCGCGATCTTATCGGCGTGGTGTTTCAGGACAGCGTGCTGGACGCGGCGTTGACCGTGCGCGAAAACCTGACAGTGCGCGCGGCGCTGTACGGCCGCGGCGCGAAGCTGAAAGGCGCTGTCGAAAACGCAATAAAGCTCTCCGGCGTTGCGGAATTCGCCGCCCGCCCATACGGCAAGCTGTCT
>DBDD01000143.1:0-1355 GCA_002293365.1 Christensenella sp. UBA941
AGCTCCCGCTCGTTGTTCTCGATGAAATCGGTTATACGCTGATGCTGGTCGGCAAAGTTAAACAGAATCTCAATCTCTCCGTTCTTGTGAACGGAAATCGAATCCACTAGATCAACCAGCATATCACGCTTTAAGCGGCTTATGTTTCTATACTTCTTAAATTCTAAAAAGTATGGGTTGTCGGCAGTAACACCACCGGCGATCACGTCGCAATCGTCACGGATTTTTTGAACAGCTTTCGCCACCTCATCAATCCTTGCGGCATAATCGGCTTTCAAGCGAAGGTATTCTTCCCGTGTGATATCGCCATCCTTCCAGTCCGCATAGAGTGCGTCGGATATTTTCGTAAGCCTCGCGTGTTCGCCCTCATGATGTTTTAGCATAGCGTTTAGCCGGTTTGACTGGTTGTTCACTCTGGGCGATTTGTTGATCTGTTCGATTATCTTCGCCAGATTCTCCACTAGGGCTATTTGCACCTTGATCGCCTGTAAGGTGATCGATTCCAAGATATCGTTCCGAACGGATCGTTTTGTACAAGCGTCCTCCCGCATTTGCGGCGTCCGGCAGAAGTAGTACACGTAGTTTTTCGAGGTCTTTCTATGCAGCGACCTTCCGCAATCCGCGCACCGCAGGAAGCCGGAAAACAGATGCAACTCCTTTTCGCCGTTCGCCGTTCGCGTGTCGCGTTCGAGGCGGCGCTGTACTTCATCAAAAACGCTTTTCTCTATGATGGGCTCATGCGTGCCCTCTACAACAAACCATTCGTCCTCCGGCGTTTTAACCTGCTTGTGGATTTTGTAGCTGATAACGCGGTATTTCCCCTGTACCATGCAACCGGTGTACAAGCGGTCTTTCAGGATTCTTGAAATGGTCGTACCCGCCCAATAGCATTCCTTATAGCGATTATGCGGATTATAATACTTGAATCCTTGCTGCTTCTTGTAGCTGGCCGGACACGGTATGCCGCGCTCGTTAAGCTCTTTAGCTATTCCGTTGATGCTAAGGCTGCCGCTTTCCTCGTGTCCGGGCCGCTCCATGCCATAAAGAAACCAAGTGAAAATGTCCTTTACGACCTCGGCTGCTTCCTGATCGATAATCAGGCAGTTTTTGTTATCGGGATGCTTTTTGTAGCCATACGGGGCAAAAGCGCCGATAAACTCGCCTTCCCTGCGCTTGGTGTTGAAAGTCTTTCTCACTTCTTCCGACGTGCTAGCCGCAAACTGCTCGTTGAACATGCCGTGAATCGGCACTTCCAAGCCGGAAACGGAACGCGGGTTTACATGGGTGTCGATAAAGGGATTCCCTATGTTTATGAAGCGAACTCCATACAAGGGGAAAAATTCTTCAAGGTACTT
>DBDD01000143.1:1409-5796 GCA_002293365.1 Christensenella sp. UBA941
AAATCGGGGCGGTTGACATCTGTCCCGGTGTTGCCGTCGTCAACGTAGGTATCGACGATGACGTACTCCTCCTCAAAGCTGTTGCGTATATGCTCTTGAAGGATTTTGCGCTGGTTCGAGACGCTAAGACTTTCATCGTTTCCGTCCTCTTTGGATAGCCGAATATAGAGCGCCACCCGCCATGTGCGATTTTTTGCGGCCTGTGCTGCCTTTCTGATGCGAGCCATTGTACCTCCTTCCCTTCATAATCACATGACAATTATACCGCGACAAAAACAACTTGTCTGCCCGTTCATCTGCTTTTTAAGCCGACGAAATAATCCAGAAGCTTTTCTTCGAGATAACCGCCGCCGGACGCAAATCCGACTTTTACTGGGGTATTCTCACACAAAAAGCAATATGGATTCTTGATCTGTTTCAAATAGCTCTCCATACGCAACGCTGCCGGCAAGGAAGCGTCTATTCTTATGCCGCCGATGTCAACAAGAGTTTCCACGCCGACACGGGTAATGTCCATTTCGCTCATTTCCGAAAGCTGGCGGCATGTTATCAAAAAAAGCCCTTCTTCCCGACAGAATATGATACTAAAGCGTATGAAACGCCGCTTGTCTAATATGTTGAAAACAGATGATTCAAGTTTTGGCATCCAAACCAGATGCACAGGCCGGACAGATATAGATATACGAACCCGGCCCGTGGTATCTTGCTTCGATGATTACGCGTCAACTATATGGCGCTTTTAATCGATTCAAGAATATATAGCTCAACGGATGGCTAAAGGTATCGCCTCACGGGAATCACACCCCGGCATCGGGCGCATGACATCGGGAACTGTGGGGCATCAAGGTCTGGCCGACGAGCTCAAACGTTTGGATATTTGGACAACACAAAACTCACCGGCAAACCGGTGAGCCATGCTATTTGTATACGATGCCAAATCAGAATATCACACAATACGCCGCTTGAGGGCAGGACAAGCCTTCGGGCGGCGTATCAATCCGCCGGCCACTCCCCGCCCGCTATCAAATCGTAGTTCATGTCGTCAACCTGCTCGCGCAGCCATGCTATAAGCTTTTCGCCGCGCTCATAGCGGAGATACTCCAATCGTTCCATGAGCTTATCCACCTTATCAAGGTCGGAGGCCATACAGGCTTCCCGCAATTCTGTAAGAAGCGCCGGTTCGGGCTCGGATACGATTGGCCTGTCTTTGGAAGAGTCTATTTCTTGCAGAGCATTGCCGATTTCGCGCAGAAGCAGCTCGGCGTTGCGAATAAAAACGGAATGCAGCCTCCTAATCGCGCTCACATTGCCCTCTTTAGCGGCCTTTTCCAGCATCTCGGCAGCCTGCCCCACCGTGTAGGCAAAGATAGTGTAGCTTGGGCCCTTAATCCCATGAACGGCGATAGCGTAATCCTTTAAATTCTCCTCCGCTAAATAACCGTCCAGCGCGTTTATGAGAAACGGGATATTCATAACATAGGAGCGAAGTACATTGAGAACCGCGGTTGTATCGCCATTAAAGCGCTTAAGCGTTTTATCCATGTCCAGCCCTTCGATCGAGGCGTTTGCGAGAAGCGTTTTAATTGCTTCCTCGTCGCCGGAGGGCGAAGATGTTTTATATATGCTTCCGTGCGCTCTTATTAACTCCGCGTCGAGATCTTTGTCTCTGACCCACCGGCGAAGCACCGAGTCCAATTTGGCGGTATCAATGGGCTTGGATATGAAGTCGTGGAACCCGTTATCCAAAAACATTTTATCATTGCCTACAATCGCGTTTGCCGTTAAAGCTATTATGGGGATATTGCGCGCGTAATCCGTCCCGATTTCCTCCCGGATTATTCGCGTCGCTTCAATGCCGTCCATTCCGGGCATCATATGATCCATGAAGACGGCGCTGTAGCGCGGCTTACCCCGCCGGATCATTCCGATGGCCTGCGGCCCGCTTGTCGCGCTGTCCATTTTTACGCCGTAGGGCTTTACAATGCCTTTGAAAACGTCAAGGTTTGTCTCAATATCGTCGACCACCAGCAGATGCACATACGAAAGATTTAAATAGACAAGCTTCGCGCTTGCTTCGCTTTTGGCGAGAGTGTAGCGCTGTACGGCGAGATTCCGGGCCACCTCCTTGCCAATCACAGTGTCGTTTACAAAACCTTGGCGCAGCCTGATACGGAATGTTGAACCTCTGCCATACTCGCTTTCGACGGTTATTGCGCCGTCCATCATTTCGGCGAGGCGCTGCGCAATCGGCAAACCCAAGCCTGTTCCCTCAATCGTACGGAGCGCTTTGTCGGCCACCTGATTATAATCGTCAAACAGCTTATGAATACTTTCCGGCTTCATTCCGACGCCCGTGTCCGCTACGCTTGCGATAAGCCATACGTCGTTATCACTGCGCTCAAACGATATCCGCCATGTGACCGTTCCCGCGTGGGTGTATTTAAACGCGTTGGACAGCAAATTGTTAAAAATCTGCTTTAAGCGCAGCTCGTCTCCATAGAGCAGAACCGGAAGGTTTTCATCGACGTCGAGATTAAAGTTGATGGGCTTTTCTCCGAGGCGCATGATATTCAGCGTCACGATATCGTTAATCAGGCTCGGCGTATCGTACTGTGTCGGATACAGCTCCAGCTTCCCGGATTCTATCTTGGAGATGTCGAGAATATCGTTGACCAGGCTTAAAATGGTGATGCCCGCGGAATGCACCTTGCTAAGCTTCTCCTCCATATCGGCGTCGAGCTTGTCCGTTCGAAGCGCAAGCTCCGTAAAGCCGACGACGGCATTGAGCGGCGTGCGTATTTCGTGGCTCATATGCGCAAGGAAGCTGCTTTTCGCCTTATTGGCCTCCTTCGCGTCCGCAAGCGCGGTTTCGAGCTTTGCGGCTGTGCTTTCTATTTCGGCTATCATCTTCTTCTGTTCGCGCAAATCCCTAGTATAACCGGCAACGACATAGTCTTCCCCATAGCGCACCCGGTACAGCGAGTTTTCCGACGGCATAGCCGTGCCGTCGGGGAGCCGGAATTCGATCTGATATATGCATTTGCCGGTCTCAAAAGCCTTCATGATGCTGTTGCGGATAATTTCGCCCGAGACGCGCCCGTCGGGCTGGAGCTCCGGCGTAAGCTCGAAAAACCTCTCCTGAAACTCGCGCTTATCCCGAAGCCCAAACAGCTTTACGGCGGCCTCGTTGCACTCGATCATATCGAGATCCTTATTCCACAGTCGGCAGGCAAGCGGAGTGGTATCAAACATCAGCTTAACGCGGTCTTCCGCCCGTTTTAGGTCTTCCTGCGCGCGCTTGATATCGGTAACGTCCATATTCTGCTGCATATGAACCCTACGGCCGCCCGGCCATTCTATCACGCGGTCGATCTTGTACAGGTCGTTGCGGGAAACGGGGCTGTAGAATTCCCATGCGACGGGCTTGGCCGGGTTTTTTAGCAGCTCATCCTTCCTGCACCAGGGGCACCGGCCTCTCTGGTTCTCTTGGAGACGTTTCCAGCACTTTTCGCCCTTGTAGCTTTCCTCTAAGCCATAGTCGCCCATCATTTTGCGGTTGACGAACAGCATCTCGTCCGTTTCCAAATCGCTTACATAGATATAGCTGTCCACGGTATTAAGGATATTCTCCAACATCTCCTGTTGGTGAACGCTGTCCGTGATATCCTCCAATGCTCCCGCCACATGAAGCGGAACGCCCGAATCGTCCCTAAGAGTCAGGCCGACGGCGCGAAAATTGCGGTATTCCCCGTTTTTGGTCAATAGCCTGTACTCAAGGTCGTATGGCGTTTTGCCTGTGGCGTCGGTCAAATGCGCTTCCAACGCGTGTAAAGTCCGTTCCTTATCCTCCGGGTGCAGGCGATTTGACCAGCTCGAAAGCTTGTTCGGAAAGTCGCTTTCATTTGAAAAGCCGAGCATGCGGCGAAACTCCCGCGACCAGTTAAACGGATTGGCCGGATTGACAGGATCGCCGTTGATGACGTCCATATCCCAATGGGCGATGCCCAGCGCCTCGTTCGTAAGCCGGTATTTGATAAGGTCGTGTTCAACCGCGGCCCTGTGTTTCTTCAGCGCTTGGCGAAGCAGCCCCGCCGCCTCCCGTTCTTGGGGCGAAAACTGCGACGCGTCGATTTCGAAATCGGAGATTTCGCCGGATTCCGCAAGCTGCCCGAGCTTTTGCAGGACGTTTGTCAACATTATGATGCGCCTCCTTATAGTGCCGGCCGGCTATGCTTGCGGCTCAAGCAGGGCCAGAGTATATCTGTCGCGCCCGGATTCTTTGGATAGGTACAGCTGCTCGTCCGCAAATTTCAGATAATCCTCGCGGCTGTGCGTATGCTTTACGCTGCTGGTCATAACGCCGATTGAAACGGTGACATGGCTCGCG
>DBDD01000143.1:5835-12327 GCA_002293365.1 Christensenella sp. UBA941
GGCAGTACGACGACAAATTCCTCGCCGCCGTAGCGCGCGACAAAATCGTCCGCTCTGGCGACGGTTCCCTGTATCGTTCCGGCTACAAGCTTCAGGCATTCGTCGCCTTGAAGATGGCCGTAGGTATCGTTATACTTCTTGAAATAGTCGATGTCGATCATCATCAGGCTCAAAACGCTTCCCGCGCGGGACAGGGAGCTGATGATAAGCTTTATATTCTCTTCAAAGAAGCGACGGCTGTATATGCCCGTAAGCGGGTCGTAATATACCTTCTCGACCTCCGATTCGAGCTTGAGGATATCCTTCTCCAGCTTTCTGGTTGCCGTAATATCCGTAGCGAATTCCAAGTGGGCCTTTTTGCCGTCGCCCCAGTCGATAATCCTCGAGGTCTTGCGCAGTATGCCGTCGTATACGGCTTCGTTATGATCCCAAACGACGACGCTGTCGTGGCTTTCGCGCAGCCTTTGTAAAGGGCAGTCCTTGCACGGCTCGTCCGAGCGCTGCAAAATCTCGTGGCACAGCCGGCCCGCGCAATCGCCTTCGATGCCGTAATACTTCCTGTAGCTGTCGTTGAGGAACAGTACCTGACGCGTTTCGAGGTCGTTGACGTTTACGAGCGCGTCCAGCTCGTTGAATATGCCTATTAGCGTATCGCGGTTGCGCGTGGACTCGATTATCCTCATCTGCGAAATGATTTTTATTTGCGTTTGTACCCGAAGCCTGACGATAGCCGGATTGAAGGGCTTTGTAATATAATCGGCGGCGTTAAGCGCGAGCCCCTTTTCTTCGTGGCTTTCGTCATTCAGCCCGGTAACAAAGATGACGGGGATTTTACGTGTGCGCTCGTCGCTCTTGAGAACGGTAATTACCTCATAGCCGTCCATATCCGGCATAACGACGTCGAGCAGGATCACGTCCGGCTGCTTTTCAATGGCGGAGCGTATGGCCTCCGGGCCGTTCTTCGCGACGTGGATAGTGTAGTCGGATTTCAGAATATCCACCAGCATGCGCAGATTTGGAAGCAAGTCGTCAACGATGAGCAAGCTATAGGCTTTCTTTTCGGCCATTGTAACCCCTCCGAGTAAAATCGTTGGTTCTCTCGTAAGAATACCAATGTACTATAGGCGCGCCCTCGCGCTATATGGGCAATCATACCAAAGATGGATATGATTTACAATAGCGACATTCAAGTCGCTTTAATCCTGCCGCTATACGGGAGGAATTTGCAGATTGTATCATTTCTGTAAATATATGGCGGTATTTGTAAATTACCTTGACCACGAAAGAAGCCCGAGCCTATACTAAATAGCAGAATATGACATATTGGTATATATATGTCATTTCGACGATGTGTTGGAAACTATCCGTCTTTCAGAGTAAAGCAAGGCGGGCCAAACGAGAGAAAAAGTTTAATGCCACTTTAATGATCGCGTAGTAAGACGCAAATATATCAAGAGGAAGTATCGGGTACATGACATCGGGAACTGTGGGACAAAAATGTCTGGCTGACGAGCTCTGCCGCTTGCTTGATGCGCAAAAAACCGGCGACTTTGAAATCGACTGCGAAAAGCTCTTATCTGAAGAACGGGAATCCGCCCGTCTATTTAACCGTGTACTAAAGCAACAGCGTACGCTAAGCGAACAGGAAGCCGCGGCAAACAGCGGGCTTAATCGTATTCTTTCGTCCGGCTTGCCCGGCGTCGCCCCGTGGGAGATAAAAGTTGTGGACGGCGGCTTCAGCCATCCGGATAATAGGCTCATACTATCGGAAGCCTACCTTCGCCTGCTGGGCTTTACAGGAGAAGAAAATGACGCCCCAAGAACCCTTGACGCTTGGGCGGAGCGCCTCCATCCCGAGGATAAGGATCACGTAATGGCTTCCATCTACGAACACGGCGAAGATCTGGACGGTTCTGCGCCAAGGGTGTTCGATTGCCGGCTGAGAACGAAAAGCGGCGCATACAGATATTTTCATTCCATGGCCGTGGCGGTAAGAGACTCGGCCGGCAAGCTTTTAAAGATCGAGGGGATGGTCGAAGACATAACGGAGCGTATCCAGCAGCATGGGATGCTGGAAAGCATACTCGACTCTATCAACGAGCATATCTTTGTCAGCGATATCGATACCGACGAAATTTTGTTTTTGAATCAGAAAATGATCAAGGACTTCAACCTCGGCGCTGATATTGTCGGCATGAAATGCTGGCAATGCTTCTATGTCAATCAAAAGGGCCGGTGCCCATGGTGCAAAAAGGATGAACTAAAGAAGAACCCCGATACAAATATTGTGTGGGAACACAAATATCACATCTCGGATATGAGCCTGTACAAGGTCGACGGCACTATAAATTGGATCGACAACCGCAAGGTGCATATACAGCAGAATACGGATATAACCATACTAAAAAAGGCCGGTGACGAGATTCTCCTGCGCGAAAAGGCGCTTGACCTCATAAACAGCCTGTCTTCGATGCTCCTGGCCGAAGACAGGGATTCCTTTGAACATACGATGTCGGAATGCGTGTCCTTGCTTTCGGAAACGGTCAAATTCCACAGAATGTCCATTTTCTGCAACACCGAACGGGCGCACGGCCTGCATACGTCGCAGGTGTACCGCTGGGTAAAGCAGTCCGGCGGAACGGTCGCGCCCCTAAGCGCGTTCGCGGACATCGCCTATAAAGACTTTCTGCCGTGGTGGGACAAGATTCTTACAACGGGCAAATGTATTAACGGCCCTGTGCGGCTTATGGAAAGAGCCGATCTTTTGGAATCCTACGGGCTAAAAACCGTACTCGCGATACCGATAATAAACGGCGGCAATTTCTGGGGCTTTGTGGTTTTTGAAAACCTTTACGAGGAGGCGGTATTCAGCGACTATCAGGTGGGGCTTCTGCGCTCCGCCAGCTTCGTGCTGGCAAACGCCGTTATCGGCTACAAGGATACAAAGCTGATAAGCGAAGCGGAGGAGCGCGTGCGGCTGATGCTGGACGCCACTCCGCTTGCCTGCCGCCTTTGGAACAAGGAATATAAGATTATCGAATGCAACGAAGCCGTCGTGAGGCTATACGAGCTGAAAGACAAAAAGGAGTATATCAGGCGCTTTTTCGATTTTCTGCCGGAATATCAGCCCGACGGGCAAAAATCCATCGATAAGATATACGGAGGCGTTAAGACGGCCTTTGAAAGGGGCTACTGCAACTATAAGGTGATGTTTCAATTGCTGGACGGCACGCCGATACCGGCGGAAAACATCCTGTACCGCGTTCGTTACGGCAACGACTATGTGGTCGCGGCCTATTCGCGCGACCTGCGCGATCAAAACGAGATGATGGACGAAATTGCCGCCACCTCCGCGAAGCTGCAGGAAGCTTTGGTAGAAACCGAGGTCGCAAACAGGGCCAAATCATCCTTCCTGGCGAACATGAGCCACGAAATCCGCACGCCGATGAACGTCATTCTTGGCGTAACGGAGATGCTGGCGCAGAATAAAGCGCTGCCGGCGGATACTATGAACGGGCTTAACAGGATACATAAATCCTGCGACTTGCTGATGGGCATCATAAACGACATACTGGATTTTACGAAAATCGAAGCGGGAAAGCTGGATATCTCGCCGTCCGCGTATAAATTGGCAGGCCTGATCAACGATTCCGTACAGCTGAACATAATGCTCGCCAATAGCAAGCCCATCGATTTTGTGCTCGATATTGACGAAAACGTCAATGCGCATCTAATCGGCGACGAGCTTCGCATAAAGCAAATACTGAATAATTTGCTCTCTAACGCCTTTAAGTACACGGATACCGGCGTTATTACGCTGCGAGTGGAAACCGTGCCGCGCGACGCGGACAATGTTACGCTGGTTCTGTCCGTGAAGGATACGGGGCATGGAATGACAAAAGCGCAGCTCGAAAAGCTGTTTGAGGAATACACCCGCTTCCAGCCGAAGCCGCACCGCGTTATCGAGGGAACCGGGCTGGGCATGGCCATCACAAACCGGCTAGTAACCCTGATGAACGGCGAGATACGCGTGGAAAGCAAACCGGACGAGGGTTCCCAGTTTGTTGTAAGCTTGCCCCAGGGTATCGCCGGCGGCGAATTGCTGGGGATGGAGACTGTGAAGTCCCTGACCGATTTTAAGAATTTCTTGATTTCGGACAGCGAAAGGGCGTCGATTGTACGCGAGCCCATGCCGTATGGCAAGGTTCTTGTTGTGGACGATATGGAGACCAATGTCTTTGTTACGGAGGGGTTGCTTAGGCTGTACGGCCTAAAAATCGACATCGCGGCCAGCGGGTATGAAGCCTTGGATATGATCAGGGCCGGAAACGCCTATGATATCGTGTTCATGGATCACATGATGCCAAATATGGACGGCATTGAAACAACAAAGCACTTGCGCGCCTTGGGATACAAGGCGCCCATCGTCGCCCTGACGGCAAACGCAGTGGCGGAGCAAGCCGAAATGTTTATAGAAAGCGGCTTTAGCGATTTTATCGCGAAGCCTATCGACGTACGGCAGCTTAACGCCGTACTCAACAGGCTCGTGCGCGACAAAGCGCCGCCGGAAGTGATAGCCGAGGCGAAAAAGGCCAGGCCGGCGCAAGCCGCGGGCGAAGCGAAGGCCAACGATGAGGGGCAAGGGTCATTGCGCCAAGCCTTTCTCATGAGCGACATAACGAAAGCAATCGCGCGGATCGAGGAATGGCGCGACGCGGGATCCACCGGGCCGGACGAAGGCCTGAACAGCCTTGCTATCGCGGTACACGGCGTTAAAAGCGTTCTATCGGGCGCCGGAAAAACGGCGCTGACAAAGCTGGCGTCCGAATTGGAAGAGGCCGTAGTGAAAAGAGACTCCGCGCGGATAAACCAGCTGGTGCCGGGCTTGCTGGAGAAGCTGTGGGCGCTGGTCAACGCGGCCGACGACGACGGCATATTCGACGAAGACGCCGCTTATCTTAATGAAAAGCTCAAGGCAATTCAGGCGCTGTGCAAAAATTACGACCGAAAAGGGATCATGGATATTCTGGATAACCTGTTGTCTTATAAATTTTCAAGCGCAACGCGCAAGGCGCTTCAAAACATCACGGCGGCGGTGCTTTTCAGCAAGTATGAGGAAGCCGCGAAAATCGCGTCGGAATACGCCGCAAGCCTTCACTGGGCGTACGCGAAAATCGAGGGGCTCGACATCGCTAAGGGTTTGGCCAAATGCGGCGGCAATGAAAAGATGTACATGAAAATACTGCGCTCATACGCATCGTGCCTGATAAATCTTCTGGAACCGCATGATTCGGTTTCGGCGGAATCCATCAATAGCTATAGAATCGCGATCCATGGTATCAAGGGGGCCAGCTACGATGTCTTTGCCGACGATATCGGGCAAAGCGCCGCCAAGCTCGAAGACGCCGCGAAAGCCGGGCGCGTTGACTACATACGCGAGCATCAGCCCGCGTTCCGCCATACGGCGCTGAAGCAAGCCGGCGAAATACGCGATCTGCTCGCCCGTATAGAAACCTCCAAGCGCAAAAAGAGGGACAAACCCGACGCGGACGCGCTGACAAAGCTGCGCCGGGCTTGCGAGATATGCGATATGAACGGCGCGGAAGAAGCCATGGCCATAATCGACGAATATGACTACTATGCCGACGACGGGCTGGCAGCCTGGCTTAGGGAGAAGGTCGAGGCCGTGGATTATCCGGCAATCGAGCAAAGGCTGTAGGCTAGGTACAGCGCACAGAAGATGAAGCGTAAGGTGAGGAATACCGTGAACAAGCCGCCGAGAAGAATCATTTACATGGTCGACACGAGCTACAGCTTATTGCCGCTGAAAATCTATCTCCAAAAGCATTACGAGCTTTTCCCTGTTCAAACTGCTACCGGTCTCTATGAAACGCTCGGGAGCGTCGCGCCCGACCTGATCCTGCTCGATATCTTTATGCCGGGGGCGGACAGCTTCGGTATTATAGCCGCGCTGAAAACCAACCCTCATTTTGGCGGCATTCCCGTGGTTTGCGTGTCCGCTAAGAACGATCCTGTCGCGTTAAGCAAGGTTTTAGGGCTTGGCGCGGCCGATCTGCTGGTCAAGCCGTTTTCGGAGAAGGAGCTTTTCAAGCGTATCGAAAACCAGTGGGCTTCCGAAAAATCGGAGGAATACATGCCCGTCGTTTTGACTGTGGACGACAGCGCCAGCGTACTTAGAATGATAAACGGGCTGCTGTGTAAGCGTTACAAGGTGCATACTCTGTCGCGGTCGGAAATGCTGAAAACGCTTTTACATCGAATTGAGCCCGATTTGTTTTTGCTGGACTGCAACATGCCCGGGTTGAGCGGATTCGATCTTGTGCCGATAATAAGGTCTATCCCCAGGCATTTAAAAACGCCGATCATTTTTCTCACCGCTGATGGGACTGTCGACACTTTCACGCGGACTATTAATTTAGGCGCGAACGATTTTATGGTCAAGCCCATAAGCGAGACGGTGCTTCACGAAAA
>DBDD01000143.1:12404-14505 GCA_002293365.1 Christensenella sp. UBA941
ATGGCGGCAAAAGCGCTTCAGGACGATTATCGCGTCATAACGCTTCCGTCGGCTATGCAGATGTTTTCCTTTCTCGATAAACAGCTGCCGGATCTCATCCTGCTCGACGTAATGATGCCGGGAATGAGCGGGTTTGAGGCGATCAAGTATCTGAAGGAGCATCCCAGCTACACGAATATCCCCGTTATGTTCCTGACCGGCCTTGACGACAGCGTCAACGAGGCGCAAGGCATCGAGCTTGGCGCCATTGACTTTATCACGAAACCGTTTTCCAAGGCGGTTCTGCTGAACCGCGTAAAAGCGCATCTCGCTTTGGACAATATGATCCGGGAGCGTACCAAGCAGCTGATCGAGCGTACGCAGCAGCTTTTACTGCTGCAAAACAACATTGTATTTACGCTGGCGGACTTGGTGGAAAGCCGGGATGAAAATACCGGCGGGCATATCAGCCGTACGTCGGCGTATTTGAAGATACTGGCGGACGGAATGCTGGTGCGGGGCGTTTATATAGACGAGCTGCGCTCTATGAATATGGAGACGTTTATATCGTCCGCGCGGCTGCACGATTTGGGCAAAATATCGGTTGCGGATTCGATTTTAAACAAGCCCGGCCCGTTGTCCGAAGAGGAATTCGTGCTGATGAAGCTTCATCCGGCGAAGGGCGAACAGATAATATCTCAAATGATAGGCCGAACCGGGGATTCCGAGTTTTTGTCGAGCGCTAGATTGATCGCCGCCTATCACCATGAGCGATGGGACGGCACAGGATATCCGTTTGGACTCAAGGGCACGGCCATTCCGCTGGAAGGCCGCATCATGGCGATCGTGGACGTGTACGACGCGCTGACCTCGGTACGGCCGTACAAAGGCGCTTTTTCTAGCGAGGAAGCCTTTCGCATCATAATCGAAAATTCGGGCCGGCATTTTGACCCGAAAATCGTCGAGGTGTTCAAAGCCGTGCAAGCTGAAATAGAGGCTGCCGATATGCGGGGCCCGCCAAACGCCCGTACATGATACGAGTTGAAATAAAAATATAAAATAAAAACAATTGGGAGAAGTGCGCTATGTTTAGTTTTCGCAACATGTCAGTTAAGATGAAAATGCTTTTTTGCGTTGGTATCTGTCTTGTGCTCACCATAACCGCCGCCGTCTTTGCTATCCGGGCTCTAAGGCTATCCAGCGACAGCTATGACACGACGATAGACCATCCGCTTACGCTGCAAAGACAGCTTCTGGAATTCCAAGGGCACTTCAGGGATGTGCGCCGATTCGCCTACGCTATTTCAACATACGCCGGTACGAATACCGAGGAGTGCGAGGCTATATACGCTTCCGCGCAAGCCAGCATCGGCTCAATGCTGGAAAAGCTTAGCGAGGCAGAGGTTACTCTCACTACCAATCCGAAATTGCCGGAGGAGCAAAAGACGGCGCGAGTGCAAATCGTGAATAACTTGCGCGGCTTGATCTCCGAGTTCGAAGGCGCGGTCTTAACGCCTATTATCGAAGCGGCGCGCCTGAACAACCATGCCGAGACGATAAGCATTCTTCAAAATGAAACGGTCGCTCCCCAAATACGAGAGGTCAGCACAAAGCTGATCAACGGCGCGGGAGAGACTGCGGTCGCGTTTGTTAATGATTCAAAGGTGCTTTCCGAAAGCTCCTATATGATCGTAATCATAGCGCTGGTTGTAGCCGGCTTGGTCGCCATTGCGGTCAGCCTCATTATGGCCGGCCAAATCACCAAGCCCCTGAAGCTGCTTACGGCGTTTGTGGGAAACGCGGCGGCTACCGGAGATATCCATTTAAAGCCGGAGGACGAAACCGCTATTGCGAAATACGGCGCGTACAAGGATGAAACCGGCCAGACAATAGTAGCGGTCGCCGCCTTTGTCAGGCGGGTTTCCGAGGTCAGCAGGATGCTCGATATCGTGGCCAACGGCGACTTATCGGCGGATATCGTCCCGCTGACCGATAAGGACGTATTGGGCGTCGCGCTCCATAAGATGACGGAAAACCTGAATACGATGTTTGAGGAGATAAATACCTCTTCCTCGCAGGTATCGGCGGGCTCGCAACAGGTTGCGGACGGGGCGCAGGCGCT
>DBDD01000181.1 GCA_002293365.1 Christensenella sp. UBA941
TCGAGCTCTACGGGCGTATCGCGCCCGAACATGTTTACGATGAGCTTCACCTTTTGACGCTCCGGGTCGAGCTTTTCGACGACGCCGATGAAGTTTTCGAGCGGGCCGCTCTCTACGCGAACGGATTCGCCAACCTGGATATCCAGCACTATCGGGACGCGTTCGACGCCCATGGCCGTAACTTCTTCGTCCGTCAGCGGTATCGGCTTCGAGCCGGGGCCGACGAAGCCCGTTACGCCGCGCGTATTGCGCACGACATACCACGTTTCGTCCGTCATGACCATTTTTACCATGACGTAGCCGGGATACACCTTGCGCGGAACTGTTTTCTTCTTGCCGTTTTTGATCTCGATCGTCTCTTCGACGGGTACCTTTATCTCGACGATCAATTCTTCAAGCTCGCGCTTCTCGACGGCCTTTTCGAGGTTGTCCTTGACTTTATTTTCGTATCCGGAATAGGTATGCACGACATACCATTTGGCTTCTTCAGACATATTAAACGGAGCCGTGCAGCCCCTTTCCTCCTTCTTGAGCGTTAGTAAGCGAACCGTTTCGCTCCATGTTCTACCGAACTATGAGCAGGAACCCCTGCTGGAATACGAAATCCAAAACGCCAACGACTACGCTTATTAAAATGACAAATACGATTACCGCGATCGTATAGTTGACGAGATCCTTTCGCGACGGCCATGTAACCTTTTTTAGCTCGGCAACGACCTCTTTCAGGAAGCGGATCGGATGGAACCTGCGCTCTTTTTTGGGTTTCTGATCTTTTTGATCCTTCGCCATGTCAAGCTCCTTCCAAATCTACTTGGTTTCCCTATGGGCGGTATGCTTCCTGCAAAAAGGACAATACTTGGAAAATTCCAAACGGTCCGGATCGTTTTTCTTGTTCTTCATGGTGTTGTAGTTGCGTTGCTTGCATTCTTGGCAGGCAAGCGTGATCTTTACGCGCATATCGAATCCTCCTGATCGTATGTGGTACAAACGCGCCGTACGCTTTGCGTTTCGGACGCTCCCAAAATAAGCCCTCCACGGGCGATACTCGACTAATCTACCATACTAACGGACATGTGTCAATGGCCGGGAATCCGTTTTCTTTAATAATTCGCAAAAACGGCACTATACGGATATAAACTCCAAGTTTCGCTGCGCGGAATATTATCGCAGAAGCTATTTTGCTACTGTAAATTTGCCGCGAACTCTGCGTTGTTCTGGATCTCATAAATAATAAAGAACTCGTCGCTATATACCTTCGACCCGTAATTTCCATAGGGGAACAGCGGATCCTCTCCCGTGGAAACTAGAATGAACGTCTCGCTATCCGGGTGCATGCTTCGATACGACTTCAACGTTAGCCAATTATTGTAGTAAAGGCGGCGATGCTCGGGAATCGGCCTCAGCGGAATCGCCTTTATCTTTCCGTCGGTCATTTCGGTAACGACATTGGCGTTCCAAGTTGAAACCGTATATCCTATTTTATAGTCTGATTCCGAAAGAAACGCTACAGGGGCTCGCAGTTTATATACCAACATGGAATCGTTGTAAGTAATCCCTTCGTATTTAAGAAACTGAACTGCGATACCGTTAAAGAAAGCAAGATGATATAAGCCGTTCGCAAAAAAAGCGCAAATAGCTACAACTAATAAAGCGCCTTTTACATTCAGCAGCTTAAAACCGGCAGGTAATTTTTCATAGAAAGAAATAAGAAAAGGAATTGCCCATACTGTTGCAGGTATAAAATGATGCAGATAATAACCGGGATAATCTATAAAGAGAAAAATAAAAACTGAAGTCAATAGCGCTATTGGGAAAAAGGCGCGTACAATTCGTAAGCCGTCCAAGAGTTCGTCGTCATTTCGAAAAATATACTTGATTCCTTTAATAAGGCAATAGCAGGCCGTCATCAGGCCTAAAAAGGCCATAATTCCCGATGGGGTAAAAACATCGAGGCCTGCATTATATCCGAACTGATGAACAAAACCATATAATATATTGGTGAAATCTGAGATTCTTGACAAATCGAATTTGGCATTGGCGAAGCTCTGATATTCGTACAGCTTTTGGAACACTCCAGTATTTACCAAATAACCTGCCGCGCAAAATATAAATGCCGCAACGGCATATATGATGGCCGTCTTGTTTTTTTGCAGCGAAAGGAGCGCCGTATCATTATGACGAAGCGATTGTTTGTAGGCGATGAAGAGAACGGACATGAGTAAGGGCGCATGCGTAACTGTAATTTGGCGAATACCGCCAAGCCCGCTTAAAAACGAGACGAGAAAGAGTAACGCCGCATAAATAACCGTGCGACGTTTTCTTGAAAACGACTCCTTTTCATTATGTGCGTCTTCTTTATCAGTTTTTTTTGTGAGAGCAATAAAAAGGCCCACCAAAAAGAAGCTTATTGAAATATACGGTGCGTATTGGCTGTGATATAAAACTATTCTGCCATAAGCGATGCTCGTGGGCAACAGCAGCAGCGACGCTCCTAGAAAGAATGAGCTTTTGCGAAAGCCCGCCTGTAGAATTAAAAAGCCAAAGGATAGCACGAGTATGCCCTGAATAATCATCGCGCCAATAAAGCGGACAATACGCCAGTCTGAAAACAATTTAAACAGAGGCGATAATATGAGCTGTTTGTTTATAACCCGCAGTTCTGTAGGATAAATGAAATCGCGAGACAATAACTGGCCGGTTTCTGCTAAATGGTGCGCTAAGACCATTTCGCTGGAGGTATCGCCGTCCAACAGGTATTCAGACGTATGGTACGTTGTAATAACCGTTAAAATAATTACCGCGAGAAATATGATCGGCGGTATATTCGAAGCGGCTTTCTTGAAAGAAAAGATGCGGGATGAGGCGGGAGAAGCATTTTTATAAGATTCATTATCTATTCTATTTATTATATCCATCCTATATATCCTATTCTATGCTATAATTATTTGCTTTAATCAATAGTCGAATTCTATTATATTGGCAGAGAGGTGTCAACGGAGTTTTTATCGCGCATCGCACAAGAAAATAACAGGCGGACTTGCCAAAAAAAAGAGGCCGTGCTATAATTGCTTGGGATTGGGGTAGGGAAGCCAAATTTACTGTGTGTCCAGGAGAGTGGGTGCAAATCCCACTCTTTATTATTGACCCATATTTGCGGTATGATGTCGATTTATGACAATAACCGCGTTAGCATATAAGCGGAGGAGGACTGAGACGGGCTTGGCAGGCATAGAATCGACGGTAGAGGGCTTGGTCAAAGAGCCTGTCGAAGCGCTCGGCTTCGAGCTTGTGGAGGTTTCCTTTAAAAAAGAAGGCGGCGTCCATGTTTTGACGTTGTTTATCGACAAAGAAGGCGGCGTGACTATGGACGACTGCGTTTTGGTCAACAATACAGTCGAGCCGCTGATTGACGAGGCCGATCCTGTGCCGATGGCGTATACGTTTTCCGTTTCATCGCCGGGGATCGACAGGCCGATAGTTTCGGAGCGCGATTTCGAGCGAAATATGGGTAAGCCGGTGGTGGTCAAGCTCTATAAAGCGCGCGACAAGAAAAAGGAATTTGTCGGCAATTTAGCGGCTTTCACCGACGCAAGCGTTACTATCGCGCAGGATTCGAAGCAAATCGAATTTGAACGGCGCGACGTCGCGCTGATTAAGCCTCACATCATATTTTAATGGAGGATAGAGTAGGAATGAACGCGGAATTTATTGATGCACTGAGTACGATTGAAAAAGAACGCGGAATCAACAAAGAGATTCTAATCGATGCGATCGAATCTGCGCTCATTTCGGCATATAAGCGCAACTACGGCACCTCCAACAATGTGCGCGTCGAAGTCAATAGGGATACCGGCGAGGTACAGGTTTTCGCCTCGAAAACAGTCGTTGAAGAAATCGAAAACGCGAACGCCGAGATGACGCTCGAAGAGGCGCGTGAAATAAACAAGCTCTATCAACTTGGCGACGTAATCGAAGAAGAAGCGATGCCGAAGGATTTCGGCCGCATCGCGGCGCAAACGGCCAAGCAAGTCGTCGTACAGCGTATCCGCGAAGCGGAGCGCGGCGTTATCTTCGACGAATTCATTGAAAAAGAAAACGAACTTCTAACAGCGATAGTTCAACAGACCGACAAAAACGGCGTCTATGTCGAGCTTGGGCGTACGGAAGGGCTCCTGCCGCCCAACGAGACTATTCAAGGCGAGGAATACAACACAAACGACAGGCTCAAGGTCTACGTTCTCGAAGTACGCAAAATGCCCAAGGGGCCTCAAATACTCGTTTCAAGGACGCATCCGGGCCTTGTTAAGCGCCTGTTCGAGCTGGAAGTACCCGAAATCCAGCTTGGCACAGTACAAATTAAGAGCATCGCGCGCGAAGCGGGTTCCCGCACGAAGATCGCCGTCGCGTCCACCGATCCGCAAGTCGACCCAGTCGGCGCATGCGTCGGCCAAAAGGGCATACGCGTCGAACGCATCGTCGGTGAACTTTTCAACGAAAAGATCGATATTATTGAATGGAGCGGCGATCCCGCGATGTTCATCGCGAAGGCGCTCAGCCCAGCCCGCGTTATTCTCGTACAAATAAACGAGAACGATAAGGCGGCGCGCGTTATCGTACCCGACAATCAGCTATCGCTCGCAATCGGCAGAGAGGGCCAAAACGCCCGGCTTGCCGCGAAGCTGACGGGCTGGAAAATCGATATAAAGAGCCAGGCCCAAGCGCAGGACGCGCTTTTAGAGAATTTTTAGTCTAGGATGGTTTGCTTGTGCAAAAACGCAAGACCCCGATGCGTATGTGCGTCGGCTGCCGTGTGATGATGGAAAAGAAGGCGCTCAAACGCGTGGTACGCTCATCCGAAGGTACGATCAACCTCGATATGGTCGGAAAAGCGCCGGGACGCGGAGCCTATGTTTGTTCGCTCCCATGCTTGGAGCGCGCGGTAAAGACGCGCGCGATTGAGCGCGCGCTTGGGCAAAAAATCGACGAAAGCTTATTAAGCGGTTTAAGGGAGGCGTTCGGATCTCTTGGCCAGCCTTGATACGCTGCTCGGCTTCTGTGTAAAGTCCGGCAAGCTGACGATTGGCTCCGAGGCTTGCCGCAAGGCAATATCCGGCGGTAAAGCCAGCCTTGCGTTGCTTTCGCCAAAGGCGTCTTTGAATACGCGCAAGGAGTTCGAAGCGCTATGCGCAAAATCCGGCGTCCGCCTGCTCTTGGAGCACGATTTCTCCCAAGCGGTCGGAAGGCCGTCTTGCAAGGCGGCGGCGGTCGTCGAGCGCGGATTTGCCAGTACGATACAAATAGCATATGATTCGGTATATCCGAGAAATATATGACTGACACACCGGCGCTGCCGGAGACAAAAATCGGAGGTCTGAATGTCCACGCTGAAAGTACATGAAACCATCAAAGAGCTGAATGAGCGCGCGAGCGATCTTTTTGAGCGCTTGAAGAAAGCTCAAAATGACGCCGCGAATACATTTCAGGCCGCAAAACGGGTCGAAAAGGAATGGCGCGAGTTGACTATTCGGCAGCAACGTGAACAAGAGGAAGCCGAAGCGGCCGCGCGTTTTCGAGAGCTGATCATGAGCGATTCCGCGGAATTGCCGGAAGTCCCGATGACCGTTCCCGATTTCATCGAATTGCCATTGGACGCCATGGGCGATCCCGTGATTCCGCCTGAGCATGAAGAACTGCAAATCGCCGAAATTGTTGATGAGCCCAAAAAACATGAAGAAGCGGCCGCTCCGATTTCGGAGCCGCAGGAAGAAATCATTAAGGCGCCGCCCTCTGATATACAAGCTGAAACAGCCGAAAAGACACCGGCCGAAGAGCTGCGCCCACAACAGACGACGGCGCATCATCAGGAAACGCCGCGCTCTGAACAACGCGCGCCAAAGGAAACGCGCCCGCAAGGGCAGCAAGGCGGACTCGCGCCGAGGCCGCAAGGGCAGCAAGGCGGTTTCGCGCCCAG
>DBDD01000270.1:0-2760 GCA_002293365.1 Christensenella sp. UBA941
CCCAATATTTGCCAGTTGCATAGCAGCTATATTGTTACTGATCCGAAAGGACAACTGGCGATTGAGGTTGGAAAGCTGTTACAACGTAGCGGATATCGCATTAAAATCCTCAATACAATCGACTTTTCCAAGAGCATGAGGTATAACCCGTTCAGCTACATTCGCGGCGAGACGGATATTTTGACGCTGGTAAACACGTTCATATCCAATACGCAGGGCGAGCAAAAAGGCGGCGATCCCTTCTGGACAAAAGCTGAAACACTTTTGTTTACTGCTTTAATCGCCTATCTCTACTACGAGGCCCCGGTCGATGAACAGCACTTCGGAACGCTCTGCGAGTACATAAACGCTATGGAGGTTAGAGAAGAACAGGCCGACTTCAAGAACGCGGTCGATTTGATTTTCGATGAACTGGAACAGGAGAAGCCAAACAGCTTTGCCGTGCGGCAATACAAGAAATTTCGCTTGGCGGCGGGCAAAACCGCACGTTCAATCCTCATTAGCTGCGCGGCCCGCCTTGCTCCNNGCCGTCCGCGACTTGCTGGCCGTGGATGAATTGGAACTTGGAACCCTCGGCGATGAAAAAACGGCGCTGTTCGTTATAATCAGCGACACGAATCCGACATTCAATTTCATTCCTGCCATGATGTATACGCAGATGTTCGATACCCTGTGCAACCGGGCCGGCGAGTGCGAGGGCGGGCGGTTGAAGGTACATGTCAGGTGCATTTTGGATGAATTTGCCAACGTCGGAAAAATCCCTAATTTCGAGCAATTAATAGCGACAATCCGCTCCCGTGAAATTTCCGCCTGCGTCATTCTGCAAAGCCAATCGCAGTTACGCGCGCTCTATAAGGATAACGCAAGCGTAATTGTCGGCAACATGGACACGACGCTATTCCTCGGCGGCAAAGAGAAGGAAACGCTTAAAGAGATTTCCGAATTGCTCGGCAAGCAGACGGTGGACATGTACAATACTTCCATCACGCGGAGTAACCAAAATTCCTACGGGCAGAATTTCTCGAAGGTTGGGCGTGATTTGCTTTCCGTGGACGAGCTTGCCGTTATGGACGGCGGCAAATGTATCTGTATGCTGCGGGGCGAGCGCCCCTTCCTATCACTGAAGTACGACCTGCTAAAGCATCCCCGGTACAAGTACCTCTCCGACGCGGACAAGCGCAACGCTTTCAGTATAGAGAAGTATCTTTCTACCCGGTTAAAGCCAAAACATGAGGATGTATTTGACGTGTATGAGGCGGCGTATGAGCCCGCTGAACACCAGCCCGCCATCACCGAATGAACGGCGGGCGTTTTGTTCAAAAAAGAAAAAGCGCGGAAAGCAGATAATCTATTCCGTGTATTACAAATATCCAAGCCCCTTTGCGGAAAGACGTCGCCGTGAAGGGGTTTTTTACATAGATAAGCATTTCTTTTTTCACTTAAATATCTAAAGAAAGGATAAGCCGGAACGCGCCGGGGGCTTTGCGAATGAACAAAACCCCCGGTTTTTGTGTTCCGGTTTACATGGATCGTATGGAGTTTTTTTCGTCTGCCATCGAAACCCTCAAAGTGCTCGTTATCGCGCTTGGCGCTGGCCTCGGCGTATGGGGGATGGTGAACCTTCTGGAAGGTTATGGAAGCGATAACCCCGGCGCAAAATCGCAGGGTATGAAACAATTGATGAGCGGCGGTGGCTTAATTTTACTGGGTTTACAGTTAATTCCATTGCTTTCCGGCCTTTTCGGGTCTTAACGCATGGATAGCCTGCTTCAATCTATTGGCGATTGGATAAAGCAGGGTTTGATCGACGCTATCATGGGGAGCTTCGCGGGCATGTTCGACGCAATCAACAATCAAGTGGGCGCCGTCGCCTCGCAAGTGGGGCAAACGCCGGAGGCCATGAGTCCCGGCGTTTTCTCCATGATACGAACCCTGTCCGAGACGGTCATATTGCCGATTGCCGGAATGATTTTGACGTTCGTGCTGTGTTATGAATTGATACAAATGGTCATCGACAGAAATAATATGCACGATTTTGAAACATGGATATTCTTTCGCTGGATATTCAAAACCTTCTGCGCCACCTACATTCTGACGCATACCTTCGATATCGTCATGTCGGTGTTCGCGCTGGCGCAGAACGTAGTCAACCAAAGCGCGGGGCTATTGTCCGGCAGCTTGGAGATCGGGAACGCCATCGCGCTGGATGCCCTTCGCGCGCAGCTTGAAGCGATGGACGTATGGGGCGTGATCGGGCTTTGGATGCAAGTCTCTATCGTGAGCATGTGCATCGCGGCAATGTCGATATGCGTATTCGTCGTAGCCTATGGCCGAATGGTAGAAATATATTTAACGGTGAGCATCGCGCCGATCCCCCTCGCCACGATGGTAAACAGAGAAGTTGGCGGGGTGGGCCAAAATTATCTGAAAGCCCTGTTCGCGCTCGGCTTTCAAGGTTTTCTTATCATGGTCTGCATCGCTATCTATTCCGTGCTGATACAGGGTATCGCCACGGCGGACAATATCCATACGGCGATATATGGCTGTGCAGGCTTTACGACGCTGCTTTGTTTTACGCTCTTCCGCTCGGCGTCAATTTCTAAGGCGATTTTTGGATCGCACTAATCTTTGGGAGGAATGAAACATGCCCGCAGTTGCGGTAAAACAGCCGTATGCCTTTGTACTGCGCAGGGACGAATCCCCCGATAATCCCCGCGATTCCTACGACCATTTCGGCAATATGATTTGTTTCCATAAGCG
>DBDD01000270.1:2770-3262 GCA_002293365.1 Christensenella sp. UBA941
GAGCTTGCGCGAGCCGTGCCCGCTAAAGACATTTGCGCTTTTGTCAGTGAAGGGCTGGCCGAGAGTGTGAAGCTCGAAAAGAACCCGAAGGACGGAAACTGGCTCGTCAAAGCCCGCTACTTCAAGGAGTTTGAGGAAGTTGGCTCATGTTCCAAGCTTGTCGGCGGACAGGAGGATGAAATTGCCGGCATCCTGCTGGACTACATGGATACGGCCGCCCTGCTCCGGCTTGCGGAACGCGAACACGTCATGCTGCCGCTCTACCTGTACGATCATTCCGGCCTCTCCATATCCACCGAACCATTTGCTGGCCGCGTCTCGCACGCGAAATGGGATTCCGGGCAGGTTGGATGGATTTATGCCCCAAAAGCGGACGCCGCCGCCGCAGTCGGCGAGGCCGATAATGGAGTGTTCAGCATAACGAAGGAATTGCTTGCGTCCGAGGTCTCCGAATATGACAGCTACCTTTGCGGCGATTGCTATGGCTTCCAG
>DBDD01000270.1:3378-4061 GCA_002293365.1 Christensenella sp. UBA941
GAGCATGTAAACCAATCTGTTTATTTGGAGGGAACAAACTATATGGGCAATTCCGTTCTTGCGGCTTCTATTCATCTGGACGCCCGCGCGTATCCTTTCGCGGAGCCGAAGGGCAAGCAGCTTGCTTTCGCCTCCGTAACCATAAACGACGCTTTCGCTATCAAGGGCATAAAAATCATGAGCGGCGAAAAGGGGCCGTTCGTCGCTATGCCGGGCACGAAGGACAAGGAGGGCAATTATAGGGACATCTGTTTTCCGACGACTAAAGAGCTCCGGGCGGAGCTCACCGCTAAAGTCTTGGAGGCTTACAACGACGCGATTACAAAGGGCCTTACCGAGCGCGCCGCCGAGAAACCCGCGCAGGAGGCCAAAAGGCCATCCGCAGCGAAACGGCTCGACAAGGCGAAAGCGGAAGTAGCAAAAGAGCCGAAAGCTCCAAAGGCCGAGAAGTCCGCGCCAATTAAGGAGGAAGCGAGGTAGGCCGTGCTGGAGCTCACCCCCGTATCCCTCGCGGTCGCTAACGCTTTTGTGGCGAACCATCACCGGCACCATAAGCCGGTCGTAGGGCACAAGTATTCCATAGGCGCGCAACGCGGCGATGTTCTTGTGGGCGTAGCTATTGTGGGGCGCCCGGTTAGCCGGTATCTCGATAACGGCATAACGCTCGAAGTCAACCGGCTATG
>DBDD01000230.1 GCA_002293365.1 Christensenella sp. UBA941
CCGCGTATGACGTGTGAAATCGCCATGGCGTGGTCGTCCACTACGTTGGCGAAGTTATACGTCGGCAGCCCGTCGCTTTTGAGCAGCACCATATCGTCGAGCTCGGCGTTGTCCACTTCGATTGTACCAAAAAGGAGGTCGTCAAAGCTCGCCTTGCCGCCGGACGGAACCTTTTGACGTACGACGTATTGTTCTCCTGCGCCAAGGCGCTTTTGGACTTCTTCGGGGCTTAAGCCGCGGCAATGCCCGTCGTAGCGGAACGTTTCGCCGCGGGCCTCCACTTCGGCGCGCAACGCGTCCAGACGCTCCTTCGTGCAGAAACAATAATATGCCCCGTCCTTTTCGACCAGCTCCTTTGCCGCCGCCGCGTATAAAGGCCGCCGCTGCGTTTGGATATAGGGGCCGTATTCGCCGCCGGCGTCGGGCCCTTCGTCGTAATCGAGGCCCGTTAAGCGTAGCGTACGCTGAATTTGTTCGACTGCGCCGGGAACCTCGCGCTCCTGGTCGGTATCCTCAATACGCAAAACCAGCGCGCCGGAATGCTTTTTCGCGAAAAGATAGGCGTATAAGGCCGTCCGAAGGCCGCCGATATGCAGATAGCCCGTCGGGCTTGGGGCGAAACGCGTGCGTACTTGCAAAGTATTTACCTCGCGATACAAATAATTATTGATAAGGGACGAAGCCCCTCATCAATAATAAATAATAAATGCTTGGGGCGCAAGACCGAAAACCATACCCGACCAGCAAGCGGGGATTCCAAAGGGCCGCCAGGCCCTTTGGCGTATTAACAAAAACATCTCTGGCGGCTTTGCCGCCAGAGATGTTTTATATATAAAGCTATTGCTTAAAACGGCGGCAGTATGAGCGGCGTCGGTGTGGGCGTGGGGGAAGGGGTGGGCGCTACGTCTATAACCTGTACGCTGCCGAAAGGCGTAAGCTCGCCGTTGGGGCCGATGGTATAGCGGGTAGGCGCGTCCTCCGCCATAGTGGGCAAATTGGCCGGATCGCCATAGTCGACTATGGGCGTGCTTACAAGGTCTGTCTTTAGGATATAGCCCGTAAGGCCGTTGACCTCGACATGCATGAAGTAGTTGAAGGAATCCTCCAGAAGCGTCACGGCCGTGCCGTAGGGTAATACGCCTATGACGGCGGCGGTATTTGAGCCGGAAACGTAGACGTTGGCGCTCTCAGCCGCGACGCGCATGTGCGTTTGGGGGGAATTGTCCGAATTGATGGCGCGGACGTGCTTTGTTTGGATATAGCCTTCCTTTTTGCCGAAGCGAGCCTTTACCCACGTCTTGCCGGCTTGGAGTATTTCTATTTCGTCGCCGGCGTTGACCGTCGCGACAGTCGAGTCGATTTCATGATCTCCAAGCGAAAAGCCCGTGCGCATAGGGACGCTGTTGTTCAGGACGTAGGCCGTGACAGGCGATATGGCGGGGAGCTCGTCCGGCGCGAACTTGTATTTGCTCGCGGACGCCTTTGGCTTCAGCGATTTTGTGAGCTCCGGGTTCAGGGCCTTTTTCGTGATTTTGATCGTCGTCCCGGGCGGGCAATTATAGAATATGAAACGCGCGTCTTCTACGAGCATGCGCACGCAGCCATGGGACGCGGCAGTGCCGAGCTCGTTGTAGGAGCCGCGCGTCATGGACGTATCGTTGCGCCGGGAGAACAGTACGGAATGCAGATAAATACCGCGCACGACCTGTGTCCAGTATTGGGCGTAAATATTGAAGTTTAGGAAATAGCCGAAGCGCTCGCGCATCTCTGTTAGCTTAAAGGTACCCGTGGGCGTTGAATTTTCTTCGTCGCCGGAGGTAATCAGGAATTGCCGGACGACGTTGCCGTAGCTGCCGGATTCGTCGCGCATGTAGACCGCGCCGACTTGGTTCGTTAGGTCAAGCTCGACCAGATATAAATCCGGATCGGTATTTTGATATGGAATATCCATTTTGATGATATCGGCGGACGCGGGGCACGCAATCGCCGCGAGCATCACCATGGACAAAATAAGGGCGGACAGCTTTTTCAATAATTCGGCCTTCGCTTTCTTTCGCGCAACAGCGCGTTACTTTTGTTTAATTGTAGACTATGTAATTTTGCAACGCAAGGGCAGGCGGGCGATGTTCATAAATTGGTTAGAAATTAGGTTTATTTTGTATCGCGTACTCTCAGCTGGAAGCGTTGCCATCCAGCACGAGAGACTGCAAGCTTGACAAATCTCCAAAACAGAGATATAGTGATAAAAACACGATAATGATTTGCGGATGTGACGTCCGCATTTTTAACTTAGCGGGCGGCTGTATAGGAGGTGTATGCATTGTTCTTTGAAGAAGCCGTAAAATGGGAGGCAAGCGCCTTGACGCAGCAGGACTTAAAAATATGCGCGTCGCTGAGGCGGGAGATCGGAGATATGGAAGAAATTATAAGACGGCTTCGCGAGAAGCTTGAGGGTGGCCGGATGAGCACGCTTTCGTTTACGCCGCACTCGCCAAGAAACGCGCGGGATATGCTCGCACCGATGGTCGGGACGCTTTTGGAGCTGGAAGACCTTTATAAGCAGCGGGCGGCGGCATTTTACGAACACCTGCGCCGCGTGGAAATCGCCATCGCGTCGCTATGGAAGGTGGAAGTACGGCGCATTATGCGCCTGAAGTACATATTGGGCCTTACATGGGAGGAGATTGCTTTAAAAACGTCCTACGACGAGCGCTGGTGCCGTGAGCTGAACCGCAGGGGACTTAAGATGCTAGGGATCGAAAAAGAAAACAAAGCCTAAAAGTTCCGGTTGTAATGTGCTATTATGGCAGCATGGAAAATAAACGGGGCGGAAGGGGGCGCTATGGAGAAGATCGATTACGAGCTATTGGAGAAGCTGGCGGCGGCATTGGCGCCGGCGGACGAGATTGCGCGGTGCATGGGCATGACAAAGACGGTGCTGTCGAAAAAGATCAAGGCGGACATAGGGGTATCGCTCCTACAATATTTAAAGAAGGAACTGTGGAAGCAGCGCTATGAATTGCACCTGACGGAGAAGGAGCTGGCGAAGAAATCCGAAAAGATGGCGATGTTTCTGGACGAGCGGCTCACGGCGGCGACGGAAGACGAAAGAAGACCGGCGGCGGCGGAAAAAAGAGCGCCGATACGCCGCGAGTACGTAAAGCCGGGCGTTACATTCGACGGCGGGAACGGCGAAAACGCCCCGGGGTAATGCGCGCGCGCTTTAACGACGCGTTTCGCCCGGCGAACGAAACGCGCGCGCGTTACAGGGTACTTATGGGCTCGGCAGGCAGCGGCAAGAGCGTAAATACGGCGGAGGACTTTATTTGCAAGCTGTCGGACGCAAACGCAATAGGCGCAAATCTATTGGTTTTGCGCAAGATCGAGGCGTCGAACCGCGATTCGACCTTCGCGGAGCTTTTGGCGGCGATAGGGCGCGTTTTTGGCGGAAGCGCAAGCAAGTATTGGAGCGTCAATTACGCGCCGCTGGGCTTACAGTGCATGCTGACCGGTTCGAGAATCATATTCAGGGGCATGAACGACGCGCACCAGCGCGAAAAGGTGAAGTCGATTACGCTGCCGGAGGGGAAGCTGACGTGGATATGGCTCGAAGAGGCGACGGAGTTTACGCAGGCCGACCTTGAAATCCTAGACGACCGGCTTAGGGGCGAATTGCCGGAGGGGCTGTATTATCAAATTACGATGACGTTTAATCCCGTATCCGCGTCGCACTGGCTGAAAGCGGCGTTCTTTGACCGCGAGAGCGCGGACGTTTTCACGCACCGTTCGACATACCGCGGGAACGCGTTTATAGACGAAGCGTTCCACGCACGCATGCGGCGCAGGCGTGAAATCGACCCGGAAGGCTACCGCGTATACGGGCTGGGCGAATGGGGCGAGACGAGCGGGCTAATCCTGACGAACGTAAAGGTCTTAGAGTTTGAGCGCGAATTTGACGCATACGCGATGGGGACGGATTTCGGCTTTAATCACGCGTGGTGCACGCTGCTACTAGGATATCGGGACGGCGATGTGTACGTTTTGCGCGAGATGTACCGCACGCAGACGGAGACGGAGCGCATGTGCGCGCTGCTGAATGAAAACGCGTTTCCGAGGGACGTGACGATGTGGTGCGACTCCGCGGAGCCGGACAGGATTAAGACGCTCCGGCAGCATGGATTCGCGGCGCGCGCAGTAAAAAAGCGGGCGGGGAGCGTATTGGCGCAGATCGACTTTTTGAAAGGGCGTACGATTTTTGTGCATCCGGAATGCGTGAACGCCGCGTGCGAGCTCTTCGCATGGCGCTGGCAAAAGGATACGCGCACGGAGGAATATCTCGATGAACCGGATCCGAATTGTCACGACGACGCCGTCGCGGCGCTCCGGTACGGGGTGGAGGGGTGGCGAAAAGTCCGCACGGAAGCGGGGTTTCGGCAGCTTAGAGCTTAGAACTTAGAGATAAGCAGACGTTTGCGGGCGGCACCACCCCGCTGCCTGCGGGCAGCACCCCTCCATAGAGGGGAATTTGCCGCCTGCGGGCGGGGCTAAAACACCCGCCGCCTGCGGGNNCTCTTTACTAAAGAGGGTAAGGGACGCTTGAAAGTTGGGCTGGAATAATTGCGGCGTTACGCGTGCGGTCGATGGGGTCACGGACGCGCAATGCGCGCACCTACAGCATTGGGTCGCGGGCGGAGGGTATATCGCGGGCGAACACAGTTTGCCCCTACAGGTTTTCAGTCGAACCGGGAGAATTCTATGATCCGCAACCAGGAAATCCGCATACTCTGCATC
>DBDD01000047.1:0-191 GCA_002293365.1 Christensenella sp. UBA941
TCTTTTGATCCGAAAGGCGAAAGTCCCTCTAAAGATTTTGAGGATTTCATTCTTAAAGGTACGGTAGAGCTTTATTCGCCGACAGAGAACCAAGAAGCTCTTAGGGACATTAAAGATATCCAAAAAGTCATGCAAGACTTGGAATTAGAAGATATCTTTAATATGGGCGGAGCCGACAAAGCGTTTGCGTA
>DBDD01000047.1:279-3500 GCA_002293365.1 Christensenella sp. UBA941
ATTTTTAGGAAGCTGAACAACGCAGACCTTCAAGGTCAACTCCAGACGTATTTCCGTTCAATTGGTACGGACAAACTGTATGAGATAGGCGATGAGGAAGGCGGCTTGCCCGGATACATCGACGGGATTATCCAGAAGGTCGCAGAAAGCGACAAGGCCATACAAGCCTTTGCCAAAGCGCGAAAGCTTGACATAGACAAAAACACGCTTGATAAAAGCAATGCGGATATCGAAGAAATCAAATCCGTGCTTTCAAAGATCGACGGCATTGATATGGAGGCGGTAAGCTCTGCTTTAGGTCTTGACGTCATTGATCCGCTTAATACTTTCGTCGCTGATCTCAAAGAGAAATTCCCCGAAATAAACGATCAGCTTGTTAAATCTCTAAGCGGAGAACAAATCAGATCATACCTCGGCATGATGCGCGATCTGAGTACCGCCATGAATGGAGCGTCGCCGTCTCTTGAATTGACGAATAGCATAGCGGAGCTTCTTAAGTCCGGGGATTCTGCCGCGACTTCCAAATTCACCTTATTTACCAGTATGGCTAAAGAAGCCGGATTTACGGCGGCTGCTGTAGATAAGCTTGCGCTTAAATTCAGGAAGCTTGATGCGGAAAGCGCGGACAAGGAAAACTCTAGGCTTTCCAGATTCTTGCAGGTGTCGAAGAACCTTGACCTAAGCGAACAGCAAGCGGATACACTTTTTGCGCATTTAAAGGCCAGCACCATTGACGATGATCTTAGCAAATTAGAAACGCTGTTTAGGCGTGGGAAAATCGGCGCAGACGAATACAACGCAGGAGCAACAAAGCTCTATAAAACGCTTTTCGATAATAGCCGTACTTCTTATTCGGACGGCGCATTTGACGGCGTTTTGAAAATGTTTGACGCTGATTCAGTAACGTCGGTCATTAACGACGCCGATGAAGCGCTTGACGATTTTTACGATTCTGCCGGCGCTGCGCATGAAGCGGCAACGGCCTCAGTGACAAAGAACCTTGAAAAGCTCAAAGCCGAAATGAAAAAGGCGCTAGAGGTCGGCGACTACGATGCGTTTGAACGTCTTAAAGCCGAAGCCGAGGCTTTGCAATCAGCACTATCGGGCGTAACAGGGGCGTTGTCTGAGTTTCAACAGGCGCTAAAAAAGGACGAATCTCCTAACCTTACCGGCACAAAAGAAGCGTACAAGGTTCTTGAAGAAGGGCTTAAATCCGGGGAAATATACACTAGAAAATTCGGCTTGGCACATAGACAAATGTTTGGCGACGCCGAGTTGGATGTAAAGTCGTTAGGCAAGACCTTGAAGGATTTGCGAAAATATTTCGGAGAGAAAGCAACCTCGAACGATGTAGAAAAGCAGATACTCAATAGAGTTAAGTCCGGGCTGGTTCAAGAGGTAAGGCGCAAAGAGGATGACAAGCTCGTTGGTTATCAGATTCCAGACATGGAGGCACTGGCGCGAGATATAAACGCGAAATTGTCCTCAGAGGCATTGATTGGCTTAATTGAAGCGGTTGACATGCAAGTGCCGATTGAATGGGGATTGGTATTCTCGAACAATGAGGACGTACAGGCCATCATTGACAAATATGCCGCCGAACAAAGGGCCGAGGCCGAAGCCACTCCCGTAGACTCCGCAAAGAAGGAACTCCCCGTTGATATGACTGTCACAGAAGGAGCTACGGAAAAGGTAGACGGCCTCAAAGACGCCGCTAATGATGCGTCAAACGCCGCTGGTTCGGCTGCTGAACAAGTCGGTCAACTTGGCGCAGATTCGGAAACCGCCAATACCAACGTCACTAATCTCAATGGGGCTTTAGATACGCTTGCAGGAAAGCAGATCGGCGATTTAGGGCTTAATGGGGTACTGACGCAAGCCTCGAATGTCTACACTGAGCTTTGTAAAATCCGGGATATAAAATTGCCGGATAAAACCATGACCATTAAGTACGAGGTCACAGGAGAGCCACTTGGAGGCACAGGCGGCGGCACAGGCAAAAGCGGCTCCGGCAGCGGCGGCAGCAGCAAGCCAAAACCGAAAATCAGAGGCTACGCTAGAGGTACTGTATATGCACGAGGGGGCATAGCTAAAGTCGGCGAGATGGGGCCAGAGCTGCGGATAACCAACGGTAGGCGCGAAATTGTAGGCGCGAATGGGCCGCAGATTATACAAGTCAGACCCGGTGATCGTATCTACAATGCCAGAGAGACAAGAGAGATGCTGCGCAATCAGCCGGTTTACGTGTCGGACAAGCGCACGGCTGTTAATCTTGCTTTCAAAATGCCGGGGAACCCGATTAGGCCGACTCCTTTTTACAAGACAAAGAAGAAAGCCGAATACATTCCTGCCCTTAACACGCCAATACAGAAAGCTGGATCATCAAGGCGCAGAGGCGGTGGCGGTGGCGGCTCGAAATCGTCCGGCGCTGATTCTGGCGGTTCCGACGAGAGATCAGCGCAGGAGCAGCAGGACGATTATCAAAAGCAGCTAGATGAGCTTCGAGAGCAACAGAAAAAGGCGATGCAGCGAGCCTTTAGCGATCTCGACTATCATCACGAAATGGGGATTGTCAACGACAAAGACTACTACAAGCGTTTGTCGGAACTGACAAATCAATACTATTCGCAAGGGCTGCTGGAGCTTGACGAGTACCAAGATAAGCGCCTTAAAATCCTCGAAGGGCTAAGAAAGGTCGAGGAAGACGCGCTTAAAAAGCAAGCGGATAAATACAAATCCGCTCATAGCGCCGTTGATAAAGTCCTCTCAAAAGAGATTGATCGACTTCAAAAAGAGCGCGACGCTCTCATGGACGAGGACGTTGAGGGAAGTTATGGCGCTCGGATCAAGGCGCTGCAAGACGAGCTTGAAACGATGCGGGAGCAAAACGACGAAACAACCCGCGCTATCGAGCTTGGCAAGATTAAAGAATCTCTTGAACGCGCCCGTACACAACGCAAGAGCCTTGTCTACCGTGAGGGGCAAGGTTTTGTATATATCTCGAACAAAAAAGACCTTGACGACGCACAGGCTGCATACGACAAGGCAATGTACGATTCTCTGGTTGCTCAAAAGGAAAAAGAGATCAACCAGCTTGAAAAGGATTCCAAAGCACAGGCTAAAATCTTTGAGGACAAGATCGAGCAGCTTCAGGAGTATCAAGACAAGTGGAAAGAGGCCGTTGACACTTACGAAACGGAACAAAACCGTCTAAGTGCCGC
>DBDD01000047.1:3521-7087 GCA_002293365.1 Christensenella sp. UBA941
GATTATTCAAAGATTCAAGCCCAGCTCACGGCGTTGCAGGAACAGACGCTTGTCTCGTTTGAAAAGACGCAGGTTGCAAGCGGCGCGATCACGCCGTCGCTCCCGGCGCAGCCACCGGCTCCCTCTGTTGCGGCATATCCCACGTCGCCCTATGCGCAAGCGCCGTCGTATGATTATTACGGTGGCAGCAGCAGCGGCTACGGCGATGGGTTTGGCGGTCAGTCCTCTTTTTCAAGCACTCTGCGCAAAGGCTCGAAGGGGAGCGAGGTCGCCGCGCTGCAATCGGCGCTTATCTCGATGGGCTTCAATGTTGGTAGTAAAGGTGCGGACGGCGTTTTCGGAGCGAAAACCCAAGCGGCGCTAAAGAAATACCAGCGATCACAGGGCATTAAAGCTAACGGTGTACTTGGCTCCAAAACACAAACGGCTCTCAATGGAGGGTCGAAAAAGAAGAAGTACGCCGAGGGAACGCAGAGTGCAGTAGGTGGTTTGTCTATCGTGGACGACGGCATGGGGCGCGAGCTGATTATTCGCAAACCAATTAAAGGCCGTCATACCTTCCTCGAAGCTGGGAGCGTCGTCTATAATGCCGAAAAGACGAAAAACCTTTGGGCATGGGGAGATATGACGCCTTCCGAGTTTATGCGGCGGCTCACGGCCAACAACATACGAGCCGGCGCGATCTCCGCACACAGCAACAACGTCAGCATCCGACAGGGCGACGTGATTATCAAGGGTAACGTGGACGAAGGGCTTCTCCCGAAAATTCGCGCTGAGATAGAGAAGTCAAACGCTAATCTTGCTAATCAGCTATTTCAATCTTCTTATCAGCGCAGGAAGTAGGCGTATATGGACTTAAAATCCGAATTGATCCGTTTCATCGAAAAAGCGGTGCAGACCGCCAAATATGATAAAACGGTCAAAGGCGTTATTGTCTCTGCGTCTGGCAATGACCGTTACACTATGAAGATGGCGGGGGCCGAGTATTCGGCTCCCTGCCTTTCTTCTGCGACGCAATTCAAAAAAGGCGACGCTGTTTGGATACTGCTTCCGCATGGCCAAATAGCAGACGCCGTAATTATAGGCAGGAGGCAAGTTTAGTGGCCGAAACAGTTTTATATAGCGTTACGTGTTTTGACGCTAAGTTGCCGCTGGTCTTTCGCTTTGAATATTATGGCAACCAGTTAAGAGGCAACAAGCTCACGATCCGGGATAATCTCACGAACGACGTAGTTTAC
Organism: Christensenella sp. UBA941; assembly: GCA_002293365.1. Taxonomy (GTDB): domain Bacteria; phylum Bacillota; class Clostridia; order Christensenellales; family UBA941; genus UBA941. The sequence continues at coordinate 4,760 of DBDD01000047.1, forward strand.
GAAAAAGAGATCGTTAGCATGAAGAACGAGCACAGCTTATCGCCGGACGGCTCCGGCCTGTTAAACGGAAGAACCTACAACGCCCAGCTTTATGCGCTGCCGGAAGGCTCACCGGATTATGACGGCATAAGCAATCAGATCATATTCGATTGTTATTCGACGCCGGTTTTAGCGTTCAAGGGTATAAGCTCAGGCGACACGATCCGCAATGCTTCTTTTCAGGCCAATATCGAATACTCTCAAGCCGAGGGCATTTTACTAAGCTCGTATCGGCTGCTGTTATTCGACGCCGGCCAGCAATTGCTATGGCAATCGCCGACCGTGTTTCCTGCGGCGCCCTCGCCGTACTCAATACGGGAAATGATCTACGACCTTGACGATAACAAAGAATATTATCTGCAATGCGTCGTTGAGACGGTGAAGGGCATAGGCGCTGAATCGGAACGGCTGAAAATCCGGGTTTCATATACGCTGCCGGAGCAATTTTCCGTTATTAACGCCGAGAACGCGCCTGATAGCTGCGCGGTTAAAATATCGGCCAATCTGGTGCTCGTAGACGGCAAGTGTAATAATCCTGAGCCGGTCTATATTGGCGGGGATATCATTGATCTTACGAACGGCGATTTTGTGATCTACGATGAGGGCATCGACCTTCAAGGCGATTATGAAATTAAGCTGACAATCACGCAAGCAGCGCCTTATAAGACGATCCTCGAAGCTCGAAACACCAGAACATTATTTACGCTGAAGCTCATGCGCGGTGAACTATTCGGGACGACCGGGGAGAGCTATTATTTCGTGCTGCGCGCCGAAAACGGGAAATCAAACTTTGTAACCGTGAGCCAGCGCTTCAATAGCCACAGTCCCTCTGATATCTATATCGTCGTCATTCGCCTTAAAGGGCATCAGCTATCGCTCTTTGCTTACAAAATTCAAGAAAGGGGCGCATAATCGTGTTCTTTAATCTCTTGGCATTTTCAAACCTGTCGCTTGACATTAACCCCGCGAATACAAACACAGTTTCTACGGTTAAAATTGAGAACGCGGCCTATGACGCCCTTATGATACGCGAAAATATCAGCAAGCCGGTGTCCGCTGAATATCCGAAGCAATGGACGTATGATATTGTTATGTTCGCCCGATTTAAAGAGAATCTAATCGCGGGGAATACTGACGCTCTGCTTTCGCAAACGAGCGGATTGCGCATTAAGCGCCGTAAGGTCGGAGAATTCAAATGGATCACGATCTATGAAAACAGTGCGCTTACCGGCGACGTATCTGATTTTACCTTTGAGATATTCGACCGCTACGCCCGTAGTAACGTCGAGTACGAATACGGCATCGCGATAATTTGCAACGGCATTGAGAGCGCAACCAGCATAGCGAGAGCAAAGAGCGTATTCGATGGCCTGTGCGTCATGGATCGTGAGCAGATTTTTCATACCATCCTAGAAACCGAAGTGACCGTACAACAGAATCAAGGCAGCGTTTATGTTGCGCCTCTATCGAGCAAATATCCTTTCGTCGTTCATAACGGCAGGACGAATTATGCGTCAGGCACGGCTACGGGCCTTTTCGCTTTACCAGACCACAGTACGGGCGAGTATCCCGTGAACTTTGAGGATACCCACATGCACCGCCGAAATCTCATGGACTTCTTGTGCAATGGCTCTACCAAGCTGCTTAAATACTTCGATGGGCGCATGTGGCTCGTCGATATCATTGAAAATCCTTCCGAAAACGCGATGGATCATAAGAATATGATTTTAACGAGCTTCGAGTGGGCTGAGGTTGGCGATTGCGAAGATAAGCACGATCTATATGGCTTTGGCCTCATCGACGCCAAGCCGATTAGCTGAGGCGCGCAATGAGATATATAGCGACGGAAACCGATAAGCGCCTACTGCTGCAACGGTCGAAAATCCTTTATGTTAAGCTGGAATTGCTGAATGAGCACGAACAGGTCATTGAGGAAATTCAGGGAGATGTTCTGTCCGCGAGTCTTAACATTGACGCCGATTCGGATATCAGGCGAACACTTGATCTCACGCTGTTTGTCAAGGATCGGTCTTATCATGTATCTTCTCAGTCTAAAATATGGTTCGACAAGACGATCCGATTTTATGCTGGGTTATATGACAGGCAATCACGCGGCATCGTGTGGTATCTGCTTGGCACTTTTATTTTCGCCGAGAACGGATACGAATATGACGCCGAAAAAACCGTATTGAATCTCTCGTGCCTTGATCTAATGGCCGGATTGACGGACGCACGCGGAAGTCAAATCGGGGCGTCAAAGACCGTCCTTGAAGTCGATACGGATATCCG
>DBDD01000299.1:0-3111 GCA_002293365.1 Christensenella sp. UBA941
CTGGACGGCGCCGGTGTCCTGGACGGCGCCGGTGTCCTCGAGGGCGTTGGCGAAGGGCTCGGCGACGGCGTAACGTATCCCGGCGGCAGCGTCAATAGCGGGAGCGTATAGCTCGGCTCGGGTATCTCCGTAAGCCGCACCTCGTCGATATACCAGCGCCCCTCGGCGTTTTTTATAAACGTAAGCTCATACCTGCCGTCTTCCCAAACGGGCGCGTCCTCGCCCAATTCCTCTTGCGGCGTTTCCTGGTTTAGTATCAACACGCGCTCGACGACCGTCGCCGTACCCTTTTCATCCCAAGGATAGGCGAAAGCCCATTCTACCCGAACCTTTTGGTCGAAGCTCGTTACGCCAAGGCCGCCGAAACGATCCGTCGTTAGCAGCCTGTCGTTCGCGAGGAAACGCTCGGAAAAGTATTTCTCCAGCTCTTCGTCCCGCCCGAGTAAGGCGACGTTGGCGCGCTTTTGCAGCCCGTCCGTCGTAAGGATATAGATGTTTGATATGTTCATAGCCGTTTCGAACGCAAACCAAAGCGCGCCCGCAACGAGCGCGAGAATCAGAAGCGTCCGGATAATGTAGACTATCGTCCGCAAGACGAGCTTGAGCGCCTTTGGCATCTAATACCTTCCAACAACAATTGGCCCTAGGCCTGTCCTTTACCACTATAACACAATCGAATAGCCCCTTCAACCGCCCGTGCGTGGGGTACGCAAAAAAGCGGCCATTCGCGCTAATGGCGTATAAAGCGGTAATAATATCGATTTTCTTTCAAAATACTTTAAAATGGGCCAAAATATACAAATAAATAGAGTTCTATGGTATAATCGTATTGCACAAGGGGATAATCCGAGGGGCGCGGCTGTTCCGCCAAACTTCGCAAGAAGGGAGGTGGCGCTATGGACATTACTGCCATCGTAATTTTTGCGATTACGCTGATCGTTTTGCTCCGTATAACGAGAAACAACCGTCGCCGCTAATCGCCGGTTGCTTCTCTAAACTACCAAGTATTTAGGAACAACCGCGCTTTACGGTAATTCCCTTGTGCTTCTATTATACGCCGCATATTTCAAAAAAACAATGTCTTTGCAAAATCGTGGTATGCGTAAAAAGCGCCGCGCGGCGCGTCAATCCGTCTTCAAGTAAGACAAAGGACGATAAAGTATTTGCGAGAGCGCATCTTTGGCTATATACTATTCCCATAGATTTCTATAATTCGAAAGAGGTGGGTTGTTTCATGTCTCTTGAATACACGGCAAAATTCGGCGTTGTTAAAGCTTTTTCCCTAAAAGCGATCGTAGAAAATTGGAATCGGAAAATACCTTATGATGTTTTGAGCAAGTGTACCGACGATGAAGAAAACTTTATGTTCTTTGCCAAGGGTTCCATTAGAGGCTGCCGGGTCTATACCGAGCAAAAAAATGAGCTTACCATAAAGCTAAACATCTACGCAAGCCAAAAGGACGCGGAAATAGCCTATATGTTTCTCGATTTCATCTCCAATGAATACAGCGCAAAGATATTCGGCGAAAATGGCGAATTGAAGGCGGGGATCACGCCCGAAGAGATAATGGCGGAATCAAGCGTTATAAGCGGCTTGGATTTCCTCGGGGCGATGCTGTCGCGGGAGGATCACATGGTGCTTCCACAATGGGATGTTCCCCTATTCGTCTACAAGAGCAAATATGAAGAGATGAAACGCAGCGGCAATTTCCCCGACAATTTCAATCAATACATACAGGAAAAGGCCCTTAAGCTGTTTCAGGCACGGCGGGCGAAACAGATTCAAATCCCGGACGGGCGGCTTATATCCACGTGGAGCTTTGACGATACGATCGTCCTTCCGTGTGATCTGATAGTGGTTGGAACCGACGTCGAATCGGAGGACTACCTTTTTGTAAAGTGGGACGATTTCATTCGTTCGGAGTTCGTGTCCTATGAAGTTATTCCTTTGGGCAAGGACGCGGGCGATTGTTATTTTATTTCCGAGCTGGATGATAGCCTGTTTGATCAAGCGTTTGAATACTTCGACAAGCATAGGGTTCCTATTGATTTGACGTGACGCGGCGAAAAGAAACGTATGCCGAAGCGGCAAGCCGCTTCGGCATATTTCTTTTAAGCTGAATTTGCTATTTAGATACTCGCCAGCTTCGAATAGTACTCGTACCGGCTCTTCGCCTCGTCGGCGGCCTTCTCGAAGAGAACCTCCGCCGCCTCCGGGAACTGCTGGGCAAGCGTCCGGTAGCGAATCTCGCCCTGGATGAATTCTTTATAGTCCTTCGAGGCGGGCTTGGATTCGAGCACGAACGGGTTCTTGCCGTCCTTGGCGAGCTCGGGGTTGTACCTATAGAGCGGCCAGTAACCGGCTTCCACGGCGGCCTTCGCTTCCGCGACGGACTTCGCCATGTTGATGCCGTGGTTGATGCAAGGCGCGTAGGCGATGATGATCGACGGGCCCTTATAGGCCTCGGCTTCCTGCATGGCCTTGATGACCTGGTTCGGGTTCGCGCCGAGGTTGACGCTCGCGACGTACACGTAGCCGTAGCTCATGGCTATGAGGCCGAGGTCCTTCTTGCGCGTGCGCTTGCCCGCCGCCGCGAACTTCGCGACGGAGCCGGTCGGCGTCGCCTTACTGGACTGTCCGCCCGTATTGGAATATACTTCCGTGTCGAGCACGAGGATGTTGACGTCCTCGCCCATAGCCATGACGTGATCCAATCCGCCGTAGCCGATATCGTACGCCCAGCCGTCGCCGCCGACGATCCAAACGCTCTTCTTGACCAATAGGTCTTTATCCTCGAGCACGGCGCGCGCCGCGGTGCAGGCTTCGCAGGTGCATCTATTATTCTCGGCGTCCCAGTACTGGGCCATATCGCCTGTGAACATCTTGCCGTCCTCGGCTGTGAAGTAGACTCCGTCCTCAAGCGCCGCGACGAACGCTGCGGAGGCCGCCTTGGAGGCTTCGCCGTCGCCCATGGCCTCAAGCCACGCCTTGCCAGCCGTCTTGATGGGCTCGACGGCCCAGTCGATGGCGAGGAGCGCTTCGATCTTCTCGACGAGCTTCGCGCGGCGCTGTTGATACGAAAGCGCGATGCCGTAGCCGAACTCGGCGTT
>DBDD01000299.1:3129-4613 GCA_002293365.1 Christensenella sp. UBA941
GTCGGGGAGCTGCCGCCGTAGATGCTGGAGCAGCCCGTCGCGTTCGCGACGATCATGCGGTCGCCGTAGAGCTGCGTCGCCAATTTGATGTAGGCGGTTTCGCCGCAGCCCGCGCACGCGCCGGAGAACTCGAACAGCGGCTGTTCGAACTGGCTGCCCTTGATGGAGTATTTATTCGTTTTAACTTCGGGCTGGGGCAGCGTGTTCATGAACGCCCAGTTCTTGGACTCGGCTTCTTCGGTCTTTTCAAGCGGCTCCATGACGAGCGCCTTTTGCTTGCTGGGGCAGATGTCCGCGCAGTTGCCGCAGCCGGTGCAGTCCAGCGGGCTGATTTGCAGGCGGTACTCCATCCCCGCGAAGTCTTTGCCCGTCGCGGGCTTCGTAACGAACGTATCCGGCTTATCCTTCAGCGCGTCGGCAGTCGCGAGCGTCGGGCGGATGACGGCGTGCGGGCATATCAGCGAGCACTGGTTGCACTGTATGCAGTTCTCGGAGATCCACTCTGGAACCTTGACCGCGATGCCGCGCTTTTCGTATTTCGTCGTGCCGGTGGGAACCGTGCCGTCCGGGCTGAACTTACTAACGGGCAGCTTGTCGCCGGTCTGCGCAAGAATCGGCTTGATAACCTCGTCGAAGTATTCTGTCGCGTCGATTTTGACAGGCACCGCTCCGGTCGTGGCGTTTTTCCAGCTATCGGGATACTTGATCTCGACGAGGCCCTTGATGCCTTCGTCGATGGCGGCGTTGTTCATCTCAACGATCTTGTCGCCCTTCTTGCCATAGGTCTTCTTGACGGCGGCCTTCATGTAGCCAATCGCGTCTTCTTTGGGAATGACGCCCGCGATTTCGAAGAACGCGGCCTGCATGATCGTGTTGATTCGGTTGCCCATGCCCGTCTTCGCGGCGAGGGCGATGGCGTCGATATTGTAGAACCGGAGCTTTTTGTTCGCGATCTGGCGCTTCATCTCGGCCGTAAGCTGGTTCTCCATGTCGGCCTCGCTCCAAGGCGAATTGAGCAGGAAGACGCCGCCGTCCTTTACGGAGTCGAGCAGGTCGTAGCGCGTCACATACGAAGGATTGTGGCAGGCTACCAATTCCGCCTGATTCAGCAGATACGGGGCCTGAATCGGCTTAACGCCGAAGCGCAGATGCGAGATCGTTATGCCGCCGGACTTCTTGGAGTCGTAGACGAAGTAGCCCTGGGCGTACATGTCGGTATGGTCGCCGATGATCTTGATGCTGTTTTTATTCGCGCCGACCGTGCCGTCGGAGCCCAGGCCGTAGAACTTGCAGCGGTACGTGCCTTCGGGCGTCGCGTCGATTTCGTCGACGATTTTAAGCGACGTATTCGAGACGTCGTCCTCGATGCCGACCGTGAAGTGGTTCTTCGGGGCGGATATGTTCGCGTTGTCGAAGCAGGCCTTGATCATGGAAGGCGTGAATTCCTTCGAGCCGAGGCCGTAGCGCCCGCCGTAGACGTCGAT
>DBDD01000264.1 GCA_002293365.1 Christensenella sp. UBA941
TACCAGCGGGGCCTTGCGGGCCTTGAGGACCCATCGCGCCGGCGGGGCCTACCGCGCCGGGTTCGCCTTTCGGCCCCATAGGGCCTACGGCTTCAATCTCATGTGTACAACGGAAATGAACATCCAAAAAACTTTATTTTCCAATTCGATACTTGATAATAATAGGCGGCCATGCTATTATTAGCTAAATTTTATGCTTTTTCGTACGATAATTAATAAATAAAAGCTTAATTTTTTGCCAAGACGTAAAAATACGGGGATGCGTGCCCGATATGGAGGCAACAATGGATTTGACAGTCGATTATATCGTCGTTCAGGCTGGCGGAAGAGGAAAACGCCTCGAATATTTAACGGAAAACAAGCCAAAGGCGCTTCTGCCGGTCGAAAATCTGCCGGTTTTGTTCCACTTATTCCGTAAATATCCCGATAAGCGCTATATAATAATCGCCGATTATAAAAAAGAAGTTCTGCGAGAGTATTTAAGCGCCTTCGCACAGGTAAAATATCAGGTCGTCGACGCGCAAGGCGAAGGGACGTGCTCCGGAATTAGTCAGGCGCTCGGCCTGTTGCCTTTCAATACGCCCTTTATGTTCGTATGGTCGGACTTGATTTTGCCGGAAAGCTTCGCGTTTCCTTCCGTGCTTGATAACTATATCGGCGTATCGCAAACATTTCCTTGCCGCTGGAGCTTAAAAAATCAGCTGCTCTTGGAAGAACGCTCCATAGAACACGGCGTTGCGGGCTTATTCATCTTCAAGGATAAATCTATTCTGAATAACGTCCCTCAGAGCGGCGAATTCGTCCGCTGGCTCAGCGAAAAGAATCTCGCTTTTGCCGAGCTCGGGCTTGCCGGGACGCGGGAATTCGGGCTGCTTTCGGAATACGAAGCGTTCGGCACGGAAAAGTGCCGGCCGTTCAATAAAATGACGATCGACGGCGCTACGCTGACAAAAGAGCCTATCGACGAGCAAGGCAAAGGTCTCGCCCGCTTGGAGCGGCAATGGTACGAAACGGCGATTTCCAAGGGCGTTTTAAATATTCCGAAGCTGTTTTCGCTCGAACCGCTAAAAATGGAGCGCATCGACGGGAAAAACATATACGAATACGACGATATTCCTTCTGATGGAAAGCGCGAAATACTGCGCAAAATCATCGCTGCGCTGAAAGAGCTCCATTCCTTGGAACAGGTTCCCGCCGATACGTTCAGCCTAAAGGACGCTTACTACTCAAAGACGATGGCGCGGCTTTCCAAAATACGCGATATGGTTCCCCTCGCCGATCAGAGAACGATCACCGTAAACGGGCGCGAATGCCGCAATGTCTACTTCTATAGGCGCGATTTGGAGCGCATGCTTGACGCCGTACGCTGCGAAAGCTTCGCGTTTATCCACGGGGATTGCACCTTCTCAAACCTCATGCTTAAAAACGATACGGAGCCGGTGTTTATCGACCCCCGCGGTTACTTCGGCCATACGGAGCTATACGGCGACCCGAATTACGACTGGGCGAAGCTGTATTATTCCGTCGTCGGCAATTACGATAGATTCAATCTGAAAAAGTTCCGTCTGAAGATCGCGGAAAGCGGCGCCGAGCTAAAAATCGAGTCAAACGGCTGGGAAGGCCTGGAGCAAGATTTTTTCGCGCTGTCCGGGACAGACTCCCGCACGATCAAGCTGCTACACGCCGTAATCTGGCTCTCGCTAACGACTTACGCCTGGCAGGACTACGATTCTATCTGCGGCGCGTTCTACAACGGACTGTATTATTTGGAGGAGTTATTAAATGGAACACTTTGAGCGTACGCTATCTATCGTCTGCAAGGCGGTGCGTTCCATTCGCGAAAGCGAGTTCAGCGCGCTGCTGCAAGCTTGCCATGACACGCTTAATGCGGGTGGTAAGCTGATCGTATCCGGCCTCGGGAAAAACGTGCCGATTTGCGAAAAATTCGTGGGCACTATGAACTCTCTTGGCATACCGGCCGCGTTTATGCACACGAATTCCGCCGTTCACGGCGACTTGGGCGTCGTGCGGAACGGCGATTTGGTGATCGTCCTAACCAAAAGCGGCGAAACATCCGAATCGGTACACCTAGCGCACTTGCTTAAGCTGCGCGAATGCGAATTATGGTTGCTTTCTTTTAGCCGGGAAAGCACACTATATGGAGCTATTCCAAACCGCTTAATCGTCGAGCTTGAGCACGAGGGCGACGAATGGAATATTCTTCCTAACAACTCCACGCTGCTAAATCTTATCGTTTTACAGGAGCTTGCCATGCAAATCGCAAAGGCGCAAAACATACCGTTGGATGCACTGCGGCAAAATCATCCCGGCGGCGCGATTGGCGCGCAATTGGGTGGCGACGCGCTATGAACGAAACGCTTACGCTCTCTCCCCTTGGGCATACGTGGCTGTTGGACTTGGACGGCACGCTTTTAAAGCATAACGGCTACAAGCTGGACGGATACGATACGTGGCTCGACGGCGCTTTGGCGTTCTTACAAAGCATTCCCGCATGCGACATGGTCGTCTTCATCACTTCCAGAACGCCGGAGTTCCGAGAGATAACAGAGCGATTCCTCGCGGAGCATGGCGTTCACTACGACCATATCATCTACGGCGCGCCTTTTGGCGAGCGCATACTCATAAACGATAAAAAGCCGTCTGGGTTGAATACCGCTCTGGTTGTCAATGTGGAGCGGGATAAGGCTTTAAGCGCCGACTACGTTATCGACGAGGGATTATAAAGATAAGACATGATATAAATGGAGCAGCGTCATAGACAAGAAATGATACTCGCGCTTGACGCGCGGCTAGAAACCGGAGCGTTCAATGGACGGTTCGCCTTTTTGTTTGGCCATTGCAACGCAACGGCGGAAATGGCGGATTATCTGTTGGCGCGTGGCGTTGCGCCCGCCGCCATACTAGACAACAACGTATCAAAACAAGGCGGCGCGTATCGCAATATCCCCATTGTCACCCCGGAAATAATTAAAAACCATAGCGCGCAAAACAGCATTGTGCTTATCGCCACGCGCTTTTTTTCGGAAATGTCGGCGCAATTGCGGCAATTCGGATACGGCGGCGAGATAGTTCAAGCCGTGAACTACGATACCTTTACAGAGTTTTCGCTGAGCGAAGAAACCTTCTCGCGCATGACTAACCGCATGCTGCGCGGGGCCGAGTCGCTTAAACGCATCCGGGCGCTTTACCCGGCGCATCATTTAGTGATATGTCCAAGCAGCGCTCTTGGCGACGTCTATTGGGCTATGGCGTTCCTTCCCGCGTTTTGCGCAAAGCGCGATATCGGCAAAACCGCCGTGATTGTTGCCGGCAGCGGCTGCCGCCAGGTTGCCGGGTTGTTTAGCGTAAACGAGCCTGTACAAATAACGTCAAGCGAAATGGACGAACTTGTGCAGGCGGTTATATTCACGCGCGAGGAAAACTGTACGATCGCGCACCATGACCGGCCGTATACAGATAGTATCATCAATTATTTAAACGGACGCTTCCTTCCTTTCATAGACTACTACCGCTGCGCCGTTTTCGGCCTAGAACAAGACGCCATGCCAACTTACCCCTCCTGTTTTCAAGCGCTTAAGGAAACGGCTTTGCTTATTAAGGGCAAAACCGCCGTATTCGCGCCATACGCAAAGAGCGTCTTTCAGCCGCCGCCCGCGTTTTGGGAACAGCTTGCGAATGAGTGGCAAAGCAAAGGTTTTCTCGTTCTTACAAGCGTGAATGGCAACGAGCAGCCGATACGCGGGACGCAACCGCTCTCTCTGCCGCTTAACCAAATGAAAAGCGCGGTCGAATCCGCAGGCGTTTTTATTGGGCTGCGCAGCGGGCTTTGCGATATCCTATACGACGCAAACTGTAGAAAAATCGTCGTCTTTCCCGATAGCTTTTATAGCACCACGCCGTTTAAGGCCGCTGAATTCTTTGCGCTGCCCGGATGGGAAACGTTGTTGTACAAATGAGAGTGCACCTACAGCTCCCGCGGGGCCTGCTACGCCGGGGCTGCCTTGCGGCCCCGCCGGCCCCATCG
>DBDD01000274.1 GCA_002293365.1 Christensenella sp. UBA941
GTCATCTCGACGCCGTCGCGCGAGACGGTGCGGGATTTTACGCGGTTGCCGGGAATCTGCTTGATCAGGCCGCGCACCTGCGGCGTTATCGATTCGTGGTGGTGCAAAATAAGGAGATACGGCGAAGCCCCTCTGCGCTTTATGCTCGTCGCTATGACCATGACGACGCCGATAATCAGCGAGCCGACCAGAGCTATGCCGAAGTAGCCTGGCCCTAAGCAGATGCCAATCGCTATCGACCAGAACATGTAGATCGTGTCTATCGCGTCCTTAACGGCCGTGCGGAAGCGCACGATGGACAGCGCGCCGACCATACCGAGCGAGAGGCCGATATTTGCGCTCATCGGGATCATGACAAGCGTCGTGACCATCGAAACGAGTATGAGCGAGAGGTTGAAGCTGCGCGAGTACATCACGCCCGCGAACGTCTTTTTGTAGACGAAGTACACGAACACGCCCAAGATCAGCGAGAACGCAAGCGTAATTACGACGTTCAGCGGGTCGAGCCTCCCCGAAAACTGCTCCTGGAAGCCCGAGCGGATGATGTCGCTGAAGGTATAGGTTTGTGTTTCTCCCATATTACTGTATCACTCCAAAATTATGATTCGAACTTTCGGCATATTAGGTATTTGCTTATGGCGAGCCTCTGCGCGCCCTCGCATTGCACGAGGCACTGGATGAAGCCCGGCAAAAACTTCGCGAACTTGACCTCCAATACGACGACGCCCTTGTCCAGCGCCGGGGCCATAGGCCCGTTGTTGAATAAATCCTTGCGGAAGACGCCGGTAGAAAGCTCCTTGTCGAACGTGATGCGCACGTTCTCCGCCGGGTGTAGATACGCCTCGCGATAATAGTCTACCAGCACTACCGGATGAAGCATTTGCGTGCGCATGAGCCGGTAGACATGCTTCGCCAGCGGGTCGGGATGCCCTAGAAGCGCTGTTGGGTCACCGGCGGATAGGGCATCCGCCTGTTCGCGCGTAAGCGAGCAGGTGCGCTTGGATATATACTGCCCCGTTTTGAGCTTTGATTCGAGCTTTATTACTCCGTCCGACATGTTGTAGATGCGGATGCGAATCTTTTCGCGCTCGTTGTCGCCGCCGATCTTGGTCTTGACGGAGGACTCCATCATATCGTCGAAGTAAAGGCTTCGAATCTGGTATTCGCCCTCCGCGTTCGCGTTCGGATCCAAGCGCAATACGCGCCCCACGCGCTGGCGCAAAAGCAGGTATTCGCCGTAGGTTATGTAATATTTCTGCTCGTGGCGGTAAACAGGCGGCGGTATAAGCCGCTGCTTCGGCACTAATATATCGTTTGTGGGCACGGGCGGCGCTACGCGTACCTTACGCCTTGGCGCGCGCGGGGCGGGGCGGCTATTCGTCGGAGGAGGCATATTCGCCGAACACCTCCCTAAGCTCGCTGGACGACATCCCGAATTCCGCGCCGATGAGCTTTATCATCGCGGCGGGGCGCTTGTTGGCAAAGTCGCGCACCCTGTCCACCTGTCCGACCCACCTGTCGACATCCGGCGACGTGACGGCCACCTCTGCCTGCGCCACGCCCATGAACTCTCGCGCGTTGAACTTTTCGCGCTCACGCTGGATTTCAGGCTCCAGCGCGGCGGCCAGCTCGTCGATCTTCGCGTTTACGCGCGCGGGGTTGTACACTGTATCGATAAGCTCCGCAAAGCGCGCTATAAACGCGTCCCGCCACTCGCGGTTTTCAAGCAGCGCGTTGAATAGATCCGAGCAAGGCCGCGAGCTCAGGCGGCGGATGCTCAGGGTTTTGTGTTCCTCGGCGTTTTCCGTGTTGCCGAAGCTCCAGCAGAAGTCGTAATAAATCCACTTCCACTTGCCGCCCGGCAGCTTATAGTATTGGATATTATAGGTGTCCGAATTCGCGGAGTAGATTTCACAGATCATGTAGTCCATAAAGCTATTTAAGTCTACGCAGTCCGCGACGTGCTGGTATGCCTCGCGGCTCGACGCGCCGTTGACCTTAATGTATTCCATCAGCTCCTTCCAGTCCTCGCTGGAGCCGTAGTTAACCTGACTGGCCGATTTGATCAAATCCAGCGGCACGTCGCCCGTGGCCTCGCCCGTCTCGTGCTGTTCTATGAAGAAGCGGCTCCGCTTTTCCTTTAAAAAATACACGCCCCAGTATTCGCCGTTAAGATACAGCACGTAGGGCTTGTACGCCTGGCGCAGGATATTGACGTCCGTACCCTCCAAAAGCCCCGTCGCAAGCTCGTCGCGCAGCTTGCTCATCTTTTGATCCTGCCCGCCGCAGCGCAAGACCAGCGCCTTGTACTGCGTAAAATCCCGGTCTTCAAAAAACGGATAGTTGAAGCGGGAGCCGCCGTACGCGCCCTTCGCCGTGATATTGAAGCCCTTTTGGGCGTTTTCGCGGCCATAGGAGCCCGCTATGCGTATCGCGGCGTCCTGTGTAAACGCCAAACGCTTGTCGTCGCCGAATATGGAGAAATTCGCCTCGCGCTCCCACTCGTCCTCGGCGGCTTCCGATTCGCGGCCTTGCCAGTAGTTGGCCGTGGTGCGCACGGGCGTCTCATCAGGGTCGAACGAATCGCCGTAGGCGTAGATGCCCGTGCGGCTGTCCCAAAGGTCGTCCGGGTCGGCGACGAGGTTTACTATCGGCAATTGGTGGTCAGCGCCGTCGGACGTGAACAAGAAAACGCCCGTCGCCGCGCGGCTCGTTAGAAACCCGTCCCGTATGGAGACTGCGCGAATGACCGTGTTTTCACTTAAAGAGATCGGCCCGGAATAGCGCTGCGAGTTGCGCGTGGGCGGCGTCGAGTCCGTCGTGTAGAAGATATCCGCGCCCTCCGCCGACAACGCGAGCTCTATGGGCGCGTCGTATACGCCGGGGCTCGTCCCAAAAATGGGCTGAGCCGTTACGCCTTGAAGGCCGGAGCCGTTGGCGGAAAGCGGCGTCGGCGCGTCGTAATAGAACGCCTGCCCGTCCGTGCGCCCGTAGGACACGCCGTACGGCAGCCGCGATATATTTACTTTGTCGAGAAGCCGTCCGTCGGCGTTCGCGAGCGTAAGTATTTCTCCTGCGTTGTTTACTCCGAAGTTCGTTTCATAGTATTTTTTTTTTGCGTCGCCCTCGCCGAGGTCGGTAACGTTGCGCCCCGAGCACAGCACGACGAGATGCCCCTCCGGCTCTATGGAGACGCCCTCCGGGAAGCGCCATTTTACGGGGTTTTTCGTATTGTCGGAAAGGCCGTAGCGCGAAAGGTCGAGCGTTTCATCCGAAGCGTTATGCAGCTCGATCCAATCGTAGCCTTCGCCTCCTTCCAATAAATCGGCGCTGCCGAACATGACCTCGCTGATATACAAAGGCCCGCTGGCCTCGGCGTATTCCTCTTGGAAGCGGTCGTAACCGTCGTCGTCGTTCGGATACCCGGGCGTGGGCCTGGCGGTAAGCTCCCAAAGGCCGGGGTTTTCGGCGTTGCGCGCGTAGGAAACGTCCGCGCCGAGTTCTTGGTATTCGGCTTCGTCGATTATCTTGCCTGTCGCGTCCGCCAATATAATGGTTTCGCGGTATGAGGAGAGCGCGAATGGCGCGTGCAGCTCGGCATTCTCTCCGAGCGGGTCGCGCCTGTCGGAGCAGAATACGACTAAATACTGCCCCGCGTCGATGACCGTGCCTTCGGGGAACTGGAAGCGCATCAAATCGTCTACGCGATCCGTTAGGCCGAAGCCCGAAAGGTCTATACGCGCGTTCGTAGAATTGTAGATTTCCACCCAGTCCGGATATTCGCCGTATTCGTCCATGTACGTCGTTTGGTTTGAGGCCATGATCTCGTTTATGGATAAACCTTCGACGGTGGAATTGAGCGAATCGAGATACGCCTGCCGCCCGTTTGCGTCGTTGGGGAAGCCGGGCGTAGGTTCCTGGAATTCCTCCCAGGTATCGATATTCGCGGCGTTGCGCCCGACGGAGACGTTGGAGGGCATGTCCGGCACGCGGGCGGAATCCACCGTTTGCCCGGCCCCATCTGTAAGCATCAGCGTTTCGTCGCCCTTTAGCTTGAAGGGCGTATGCAGATACGGCGCGCTCGCGTTGCGGACGTCGCGCCCCGAAGCGAAAATGAGTAAATAGCCGTCGGGTTCAAGCGTAATGCTTGGGAATATGTACTTCGCGCCGTTCGCGGCGTCGTCGGTAAGCGAAAAGCCGGAGAGATCAACGGCCTCGTTCGTTGGGTTATATAGTTCGAACCAGTCGCTCGTCGCGCCAGCTTCGTCCAGCACAGCGCCGGAATTCGAGGGCATAATTTCGTTTATAACGATGCCAACCGCCGATTCGCCGGGTTCGGAGGCGTCGCCGGAGGCGGCAGGCGCGCCGTACTCCGTAAAGCCCAAAAGCGCTCTCGGCCCCGTTAGCACGAATATGACAGCCGCAATCGTAATAGCCAATAGCACGACGATAAGCAGCACGCGTTTTAGAGACATCTTTCCTCCCAATCTCAGGGTTTGTCCGCATTATACCATATGGTGTGGCGCGTGACCAGAGAATATTCCTATGGCATTAATATCCCTGGAAAACGCTAGGATAAACTCAGTGCTGCCAATAACGGCAAAATTAGGTATAATTTGCCTGTTGGCAAAATTGTTTTCCTAATCATTCTAGCAAACGCTCGGATATTGACACAAATTAGCGGAGTTTGTTAGCGTTGACTAACCCGCCCGCCGGGTGCTACGCTCTTAATGCTTCTTTTGCATTGAGGGAGTAGTTCGCGCGGCGGAGCTATGTATGCTCTAAGGAGAGCAGCGTATGCTTTCGCGCGGTAAGTCAACATGCTGGCGCTTGTCGCCTGGCTTACCATAAAGAACGAGACTCATGCGCGGCATATAGCTGCGCATGTTTTTTATTTAAACGTGGACACACTAATCTGGGGGTAATTATGGGCGTTATCGAATTGTTTCTTGTTGCCGTCGGGCTGTCGATGGACGC
>DBDD01000356.1:0-13163 GCA_002293365.1 Christensenella sp. UBA941
TACAGGTTAGTGAATTAATCATCGTTTGCTTGGCGCTTTCATGCGGTTGGGGCGTTTATTCGCCCGGCGACGCGCGGCTCGGCGCTCATATAGTCGAGGTTAATATTATAGAACGGATCGCCGCGTTTAAGAATATTGCGGCAAACGTCGTAGCTGCGTACCAAATCGCCCTTTGGCGCTTCTGCGGAAACCGCCCCTTGCTGGCGCAGCTTCGCGAAAGGCGTATAAACGTTCCAAAGACCTTTCCTAAGCAATCGCAGGCAAAATTCCACGTCGCTGCCGATCTTGACAAACGACTCGTCAAACATGCCCGCGTCCATGAATACCGTGCGCTTAACCAAAAGGCAGGCGCCCGATACGGCGCTGACGTTGCGTACCGCGTTGGAGTACAGATTTTGCAATAGCGGACAGTCGCTCGTATCCTCAAGGCCTTTGCAAACGCTGCCGTCCGTTCCGCCGAGTCCTATGACTACGCCGCAATGGCGCAAAAGCCCGTCGTGTCCGATGAGCTTTGCTCCGACGGCCCCAATCTCTTGACGCTGTGCATGTTCGAGCATGGATTCGATCCAGTCGGGCGTTATCGCCTCGACGTCGGAGTCCATAAAGAGCAGATACTCCCCCGCCGACACTTTCGCGCAAGCATTCGCGGCGCTCGCGGCGTTAAACGGCGGGTTGAAAACGCGAAATCCGATGCCCTCTTTTTCAAAGCGCGCAGTTTGGCGCTCGGCGTCCAACGCATCTCCGACGGCATAGGGCAATATCTCGCGGTTCGAATACGTCGTACGCTCGATAAACGAGCCGATGCAGCGTTCCAGTAGGGCCGCGCTGCCCTTGTCCCGCAAAATAACCGAGATTAACGGCCTCCCTTTTATCGGATAGCGTACTCTGCGGCTGCCCGGAAAAAGGCCCGGATCCGCCAGAATAGCCGCCCCCCGTAAGATTTCGCCGTTATGCTTTAGCAACGCGCCGGATTCCTCTCGGTTATGATAGAGTATCTTCGGTACATGTGCGATGTTTTTTGCGATACGAGACGCGCGCAGGACGAGATCGTATTCGTGCGCGCCTTCAAAGCTCTCCATTAGCCCTCCTGACGCTTGATATAGCGCAAGGCTCATCAGCGCCGGCCGCCCGGTATAAGGCAGGCTCATGAGCGTGTCGGGACTCCAGTCGGGCTTGAAAAGCGGCTCCTTCCGCTCGCCTCCTAAAAGCATATCCTCGTCACCATAGACGAAATCCGCACGATGCTCGTATATGGCCTCTACGAGCGAATAGAGCGCATAAGCGGCCAAAACACCGTCTTGCTCCATAAACATCAGATATTCACCGCTGGCCGCCTTAACAGCCTCATGCGCGCTTCTGGCATAGCTATAATTGGAGCGTTGCGGAATATGGCGTACCTTATCGTAGTCCTCGAGCAGATATTTATTGTACTCCCGCTCCCGGGAGCGGCTGGCGTCCGGGAACAGCAGCTCCCAGTTTGTGTATGTCTGAGCTTGAAGCGAGGCGACTATTTCGGCAATATTCTTCTTTTTAGGGTTGCAAAGCGGGCATATAACGGATACCCGGGGCATATCGGCAAATACGCGGCGCCGCTGCTTGTCCAGCTCCTTCTGGTCGGGTTCCGATTCCCGGATAAACGCTCTATAGCGCAGCTCGTCCTCCGGCTTCGCGCCGTAGAACCAGTCTTCGAGCTTTTTTAGAAGCGTCGGCGCGGCCTTTTCCATGTTATTTATAAGCAATCTATTCATAGCTCACCTAGCCTCGTTTGTTACGCCGTAGGGGCCGCAGTTCTCTAAGGCCCGCGTCTCACAATTCCGTGACTCTGCGGTCTGCGTCCCCTACAAATCATAGTATGGCTGGAAGGTATTGGTTTTTATACCTGTATTCACGCAAAATTCGCGCGAAAATCTAAGCGGCGCTTGCCAGAGCGCACTGCAAGCCCTATAATAAGCAACGATATGATGTTTGAAGCGAACGAAGTCGAATACGAATACAGCGAACACGAGCGCGCGCTCGCGGGCGTAACGCTCTCGATAAATCGCGGGGAGTTCCTCGCGGTCATCGGGCGCAACGGCTCCGGTAAGTCGACGTTCGCGAAGCTATTAAACGCGCTGTTAGTCCCTTCGCGCGGCGAGCTTCGCGTTATGGGGCTCTTGACGGCGGACGAAAGCAACGTGCTTAAAGTCCGGCAAATGGCCGGAATGGTCTTTCAAAATCCGGATAATCAGCTCGTTACGACGATCGTCGAGGAGGACGTCGCCTTCGGCCCGGAAAATCTGGGCGTGCCGAGCGCTGAAATCCGCGCGCGCGTAGACGCGGCGCTCGAAAAGGTCGGCATGACAAAATACGCCAGGTACGCCCCGCACATGCTCTCCGGCGGGCAAAAGCAGCGCGTCGCGATAGCTGGAATTCTCGCGATGCGGCCCGACGCCGTCATCTTCGACGAATCGACGGCCATGCTCGACCCGAAGGGCCGCCGCGAGGTTATGAGCGCGCTGACGCAATTACACAGCGAAGGGATAACCGTAATCCTCATTACGCATTTTATGGAAGAGGCCGCCCAGGCGCAGCGCGTACTGGTATTCGAAAACGGCCGCCTCGCTTTGGACGCTCCCCCTCGCGAATTATTCAAGGACGCGAAGCGGCTCTATGAGCTTGGCCTTTCCGTGCCGCATGCCGTCGAGCTGCGCGAAATACTTAAAGACGCCGGATTCGACGCGGGCAGCGCGCTGAACATGGACGAAATGGTGGAGGCGCTATGCCGATTGTTGCCGAAAAACTGACATACGACTATTCCCAAGGCGGGCTTGGCGTAACGCACGCGCTTAAGGGTGTCGATTTGACGATCCCGGACGGTTGCGTATACGGCATTATCGGGCATACCGGCTCCGGCAAAAGCACGCTCGTACAGCACTTCAACGGGCTTTTGCAGCCGCATTCCGGGCGCGTTCTGGTCGATTCGCTCGACGCGTCCGATAAAAAGCTGCTTCCGCAGATTCGCCAAAAGGTCGGCATGGTTTTTCAATATCCCGAATACCAGCTTTTTGAAGAAACGGTCTTCAAGGACGTCGCTTTCGGGCCGATGAACCACGGCGTTTCGGGCGAGGCGCTCAACTTCGCCGTAAACGAGGCTCTGCTGCTCGTAGGGCTGGAGCCGGATCTTTTCGCGTCCAAATCCCCATTCGAGCTTTCCGGCGGCGAAAAGCGGCGCGTCGCACTCGCGGGCGTGCTATCGATGCATCCGAAGGCGCTAGTGCTCGACGAGCCCATGGCGGGCATGGATCCGCAAGGCCGGGAGCTCTTCTCGCAGCTTATACGCCGCTTGAAGGCGGACGGGCGCACGCTCGTCGTCGTATCGCACCACATGGACGAAATCGCCGAAATCTGCGACTATATCGCCGTTTTAAACGAGGGTGAGGTCGTACTAAACGGGACGCCCTCGGCTGTATTCGCGGACTTAGAGCTGCTTTCGCGCTATTCTCTCGACGCCCCCTTCGCCGCGCTCATGGCGCATAAGCTGCGCGAGCGCGGATTTCGTATCCAAAACGCCGTAACGGTTAAAGAACTAGGCGCATCCCTAATAGCGGAGCTAAAACGATGCTGAAAGATATAACGCTAGGCCAATACTACCCCGGCGAATCGCCGATACACGCGCTCGACCCGCGCGCGAAGATACTTTTGACGATCGCGTACATCGCTGCGGTTTTCGTGGCGCAAAGCTACTACGGGTTCCTGATACTTCTAACGCTTGTTTTGGGAGCCGTTATATTAAGCTCGATTCCCGTCGGCTTTTTCGTTAAAACGCTAAAGCCGCTGCGGTGGATCATATTGTTTACGTTCATTTTAAACGTGTTTTTCGTACCGGGCGAGAGCGTGATATTCTCGTGGTGGATAATAACGATCACGCGCGAAGCGCTTGAACGTGCGATTTTCCTCGCTATACGCCTCGTTTTGCTCATATCCGGGACGTCTCTCCTGACGCTTTCGACGTCGCCAATTTTGCTTACGGACGGCATCGAGCGCCTGCTTTCGCCGCTTAGCCGATTTCGCTTTCCCGCACATGAGCTCGCGATGATGATGACGATAGCGCTGCGCTTCATCCCTACGCTTTTAGAAGAAGCGCAAAAGATTATGAAGGCGCAGCTTTCGCGCGGGGCGGACTTCGAATCCGGCAATCCCGTCAAGCGCGCGAAGAACCTTGTGCCGCTGCTCGTGCCGCTTTTTGTCTCTGCATTCCGGCGCGCGGAGGAGCTTGCTCTCGCGATGGAGGCGCGCTGTTACCACGGCGGCGAGGGCCGCACGCGCATGCGCGTTTTGCGCTACGAGCATAGGGACTTTATCGGCTTTGGCGTGATGGCGGCGTTCATCGCGGCGATTATTGTTTTGGGGCGGTAGGGGACGATGGCAATCGTCCGTTGCCATAACGCCGACGGTTGAAAAACGGGCGGATTGCCATCCGCCCCTACAACAATCAATAACTTTAGGAGAAACAAACTATTTGAAAAGCACACAATACAGCAAACCTATATTTCTATACGTAATCTCCGCTCTTTACATGTTCGCGCTTATCTCCGTCATACTGCTAAAATACGGCCTGGAAACCGGCTTGGGCTCGCTGAATCTAACCCCGTTTCAATGGGCTGCATATCCCAAAGCTATGGCGTTTGACAACATATTCGGCAACGTCGCTTTCTTCGTGCCGTTCGGAGTGCTTTTCCCGTTGGTGTTTCGCAAGCTGAACGCGGGAAAAACGATTTTGGCTGGCTTTCTTTTGAGCCTGCTCTTTGAGATAATACAGTATGTAACGGATACCGGCGGGGCCGACGTGGACGATTTAATTTTGAATACCTGCGGCGTCGCCTTGGGCGCGCTAATATTTCTATTGCTGAAAAGATTTACGTCAGACGAAGCGAAATTGCGGCGCAGCGGTTTGATTTTTGTTATAGTGTTCGGGACGATAGCGTCGGCAATTTTTCTATTTGGATGAAACCGGGCGTATCGCTATCCGCCTTGCTGCCGTAAGAATAAAAGCTAGGAGAAATATTGTGAAATCATTCCTGTCTACTTTTGTCGTTTGCTTAATTCTATGCGTGGTCATAATCTTCTTTTTGGGCGGGCTGCTTTCGAGCGGCGGCGGATGGCCTCTCATCCTCCTCATCGCGCTGCTAATGACGATTTTAATTCGCGTTATCGCAAGCCTTGACGCCAGAATCGAACAGCTGGAAGAGAAGCTGGGGATGTCGTCCGTGGAAAAGCCGGGCGAAGCTGAAACATCGGAAGTCAATATCCAAAACGAGTGGGAATAAAGTATTGCGCATAAAGCTGACAATCGAATACGACGGCACGCATTACTGCGGCTGGCAGCGCCAACCAAACGGCGTTACGATTCAGGAAACGCTCGAAAAGGAGCTTTATAAGCTCACGGGCGAAATGATCGCTTTGCATGGCTCCGGGCGCACGGATTCCGGAGTACACGCCTTTGGCCAAGTCGCACACTTCGATACGAGCTCCCGCATACCTCCCGAAAAGTTTTGCTATGCGCTTAATACCGGGCTGCCGCGCGATATCCGCGTACAGGCCTCGGAAAGCGTACCTGACGACTTTCACGCGCGGTTTGGCGCGAAGGCCAAGCACTACCGCTACACGATGCGTCTCGCCCCGCACGCGGGCGCAATTAATCGCAACTTCGAATTGCATATTCACGAAAAGCTAGATATCGACGCCATGCGCAAAGCCGCGCAGCTTATCGCCGGGAAGCACGACTTCGCGTCCTTCGCCGCTTCAGGCTCCGCTATCGAAGATACCACGCGCGTAATCTACCGCTCGGAGCTGGCCAGTTTGGAATCATATCTTATATATGATATAATTGGAAACGGGTTCTTATATAACATGGTGCGCATTATCGTGGGTACGCTGCTGCATATCGGTAAAAACTCGCTCCCGCCCGATCATATGCAAAGCGTCATCGCTGCGAAAAACCGCGCCGCCGCCGCGGATACCGCCCCGGCCAAAGGGCTTGCCTTGATGGAAGTGTTTTATGACGTTTTTTTATAAATACTGCCTCGCGCTCCTCGTCGCCTTATGCTTGGCGGCGCTTTACGCTTGCGCCTTATCTGTAGAAAATCCCGAAGCGGCCACGGGCTCAGACAACATCCAGTGGGACGTTATACCGACGGTAGACGGCGACGCGCCGTCCGTATCCGACGACATTATTCGCTTTTTTACGGAGCAATCACCTGAAGATTTCGCCGTGCGCTTTGCCGACGGCGCGCTCGAAAGCTGCGTACGCGAAGCTTTGGACAACTTCGATGGAGATCTATTGCTCTCCGATCTTCATAAGATAACCGAGCTGCACATAACGGGCGTCGCCGCCGTCGAATACGACGGCAACAATATCATCGAATACGGCTACCGCGACGAGCGCGGCGAACTGCACCGCGAGCGCGGCGATATCTTGTATTTAAACGATTTGGCGCATATGCCGAACATAACCAAGCTGTCGATTTCCTTTCAGAAATCGCTCTCGCTTGAAGGGCTTAAGGAAGCCGCCCCCAATTTAACGTCGCTTCGCCTTTCGTACAACGAGCTTGACGACCTTTCCGAGCTTTCTTCCATGACGCAGCTGACAGAGCTGTATTTGGATAACAACGGATTATTGAGCGTTGCTGCGCTAGAAGGGCTGCCGAACCTAGAAACGCTCGATTTACACGATAACTTAATACGCGACGTCGCGCCTTTATCGAAAATGGAGCGGCTGAAGACGCTGAACGTTTCCGGCAACGAAATTGACGACCTCTTTCCCCTACCGCTCGGGCTCGAAACGCTTTACGCCGGCCAAAATAGAATAACGAGCTTCGAGCCCGTCGCCGCAATGAAAAGTTTGCGCGCGCTCGATCTATCGGACAACCGTTCGAGCGCGCTCGAAAATATCGAGGGCTTGGCGCTAGAGGAGCTCGGCCTTTGCAATCTGGGCATACGCAATATATCCCACTTGGCGGACATGCCCTCGCTCGTACGTCTCGACCTCTTCGGCAATAAGATTACGGATATTGCTCCTCTATCGGCGCTCCCGGCGCTCACTTCGCTCGACCTGGGCGATAATCGTTTCGATACGATGGCGCTTCAAGCGCTTCCCTCGGGCCTTTCCGTACTGCGAATCGAAGATACTGACAGAACCGCCCTCTACGCCATTTCAAGCTTAACCGGATTGACCGAGCTCGACATATCCGATAGCGGTATCGATTCACTTGAACGTATCGAGCGCTTTTCAAAGCTCAAGCGCCTTACGCTGAAACAAAACCGTATTGGCGACCTAACTCCGCTTGAAAGCCTTGTAAATCTCGAGTACCTAGACGCTTCCGAAAACCGCGTCGATAGCTTAGCGCCGCTGTCCGGCCTCGATAAGCTAAATGAGCTGAAACTATCGCACAACTCCATCTCGGATATCGCGCCCCTTCGCTCCGCGCAATCGCTCGAACGCCTGTTTTTGGACTATAATCGGATTTCAGACGTTAGCGCGCTTGGCGAGCTAAACAATCTGCGCGCGCTCGTCGTTAAAGGCAATCGTTTGGAATCGTTTGCCGCCTTTGAAAAAATGACGTTACTCGAAGAGGCCGACGTCGGCCACAATCCCGGCGGCTCACTCGCGCCCTTTGCCAAGCTTGATAACCTACGCATATTACTTGCGGAAAAAACGGGCTTGGCGACGCTCGAACCGTTAAAGGACATGCCGCAATTGAACGTATTCTACGCGGCAAACAACGCTATCGAAAGCGTCGAGCCATTGGCGGGCCTTGACGCCCTACAATGGCTCGACTTGGATTACAATCGGCTCACGGACGTTTCTGTTTTGGCCGGTAAGCCGAATTTAACGCATATCTTGCTCTGTGAAAACAAAATCACCGATATAGAATTCGTGCGTACGCTGCCATGGCTCGAAAGCCTCGAAATCGTCGGTAATCCTATCGAAGACTACAGCCCGCTCGAAGCCCTGTCGAAGGCGTACGTACGCACGGGGCTGGAATATGTGCGATAAATCTTTACGCCTTTTTGGCTATCGGCAGCCAAACCTCATAGTGCATGTTCACGGGGTTATCGTCTAGGTAAAGCTCGATCACGCGGGAATCGTCGTTTCGTACATGCCTTCCGGTGCGGGCTTGTCCGTCGAGCAGGCGATATAATAATAGCTCCCCTACTCCACTTCCGATTCTCCCTTGATTTTTATGTGGAAGCTTATACGATGTACGAAAACATCCGTTGAAAATGATACACCGACGATAGGGCGAGTTTTGCCGCCGTTTCGAGAGAAATCTCGCAGCTCAAATTACGCTCCACGTATTCAAGCGCGTCGTTCATTCTTTCCAGCCATTCCATACGTTTTCACTTCCCGGAAATAGAATAACGGTTTTAGAGCCGCATATCCTCTCATTCTATGCACGATAAAGAGAGGCTACCTTTTCAGTATATCAATAATCTTTTCAAATTTTCAATGGAAATAATACTGCTTCACCAATTAAGCACGATCAAAACACCAACGCAGCAGGCGATGAATAAGAATAGTATTGCGTATTTTAATTAGCAGAGCAATAGAAAGGCTGTGATGCGTTTTTGATACCTAAAATCGTCCATTATTGCTGGTTCGGCGGAAAAAAGCCGGAGTATGTGAAGAATTGTATCGAAAGCTGGCGCCGTCTATTGCCGGACTGGCAGTTTATCGAATGGAACGAAAGCAATACCGACATACAGTGCTGCGCTTTTGTAAAGGAGGCGTACGAAAAAGGCATTTATGCGTTTGTGGCCGATTATTTCCGCGTCGATGCGCTCCTTCGCTATGGCGGCGTATATCTCGATTCTGATGTGGAATTGTTAAAGCCTTTAGACAATCTCTTGGATTGCGAGATGTTTTTGGGCTATGAATCCGAGATATACTTCAGCACCGGAACCATTGGGACTTTACCCAATAACCATCTGCTCAAATCGTTGCAGGAATTGTACGTGAATATGCCTCATTTTCCGCAGCCTCCGACGACAATAAATACATACCTCACCGATTTGTTTTTTCAGCGGTATCCATTGGAAAGGAAAAGCGGCCGCCAATCTTATCAGGGAATCGAGATTTATCCTATAGAAGTCTTCAGCCCGAGATACGCCACAGAAGACTCAATAACCATACATTATTACATCGGCTCTTGGCACCGTTGAAGCTCCGCTAGCATAATTAGCGTATCAACACTTATACGCATAAACAGGCTATAAACGCCGCTGCGCGTAAGCAAATACCAGCACGCGCCCGATTCCGCGCTCGATTAGATCGTCGTCGCGATCCGTGCACGTGGATAATACCAAAATATCCGTGTTTTCCGGAGCGCCCAGCTCCGAGGAATAGCGCTGAGCGCTTTCCCTCCCTTTGCCGGGCAGATTGAACGCCGTATCGTGAATATCCGTCGTACGGACGGCAAAAACGCTGTATACCCGCGCGTCGCCGTCCGGCGAAAGGATCGATATCGTATGATTTTCCGTTTGGCGGCTATTGCCCGGATAGTTCAAAAGCGGCGCGAACATGCTCCCGTCCCGCATATTATGGCCGTAAACGAGCGCAAACGCCGAATCAAAATCTTCCGAACAACGATAATCCATGAATATCGCGCCGGACGCGTTCCCTTCGCCCGTAAAAGTCGTATTCAGATAGCGGTCGTTATCCGCGCCCTTTACGACAGGATAGTCGATTGCGGTGCCATCCACGCGCAGCCAGCCGACATAGTCCGGGTTGATCCCCAGAAGCTCGGTTTGCGCTTCTGCGCCGGATTTCAGAGGTGTAACGACTCGCGCGTTACCTTGCTGTTCCCCTTGCGCTAATTCTCCGGATGCTTCGGAAGCGCCCGGAGCCGCGGCAGCGCCATAAGGCGTTGAACCGGCGGATAACCCGGAGGCGTCATAAGCTACAGAAATCGCCGGGGGCGCGAGCTTGCGCAGCTCGTCGTATTCCGTCTGCGCTTTGGTATAGTTCGAACGGGCGAAAACGATATTTACCGCAGCGATAATGCCCGCCGCAGCGAACAGTATAAAAAGAGAGGCGAAAAGAAACCGTTCCGCGCGTTCTTTGCGTTTTTGCCGCGTGAGTCTCATTTTATCGTTTTCCTTGCTTGCGTTTTAATATCCGCTATCTTTTTTCGCCTCAAAAAGGCCGCGATTTGCAGCAGAAGCGCGTAAAACATGCCAAGCGAAATCGCCAGAACCGTTTCGTTGACAACCAGCGCTTCAATATCAATGATATACGACGCGTGGAAATATCCAACTAAAACCAACATGCAGTCGACGATGATTATGACCGCCAGGTTGTTCCGGAAAAAAGGCTTTTTAATCGGCGTAAGCGACGCCAGGCATACAGCGCCCGCCGATATGATATATAGGCTTTCCTCAAGCATCCGGTTTGCGTTCCTTCTTCGCAGCTTGTCTGTTCTTCCTGTAGAAAAACAGGAACAGCAGGCCCATCAGAGAATTGATCAGCACCATTATCCACAGCGTCATATCCGTTTCATCGCCCGTTTTCGGGACTTTCGTATTCAATGCGAATACGGCTTCAAGCGTATGGTCGGCGTTTATGTTTTCAAACGTATAGGTCTGCGAGTAGCCTATGCTCGCGCCGTCTACGATTACATCGCCCACATGATACCCGTACGCAGGATTTATGGCGATGGTCACGCTTTCTCCGGCCTGAACCGTGATCGTTCCGGAGGGCGCTACGCTGCCGTTTGGGCCTGCTTCCGCTATGATCGTATACGACTTCGGCGTTTGGAGGGCCGTCCAATCCGAACCGCCGCCGGAGCTAGAGCCGGAGCCGTAGCCGAGTTCCAGGCCAAGTATATTGGGAACCGTACCTGCGCCCGCCGGCCAAAACCATGCCACAATCGAATGATCCGCCTGCACGTCTGTAAAGATGTATGAGTTCACAGGGCCTACGCTGATTCCATCAACCTTTACGTCAAATACTCTATAGCCCTTTGCCGGGTTTATGGCAAAGCTGCGCGTCCCGCCGTTCTCGACGCTAATCATGCCGGAGGGCGAAACCGTTCCGCCGGGCGATCCTGTAATAAAGTTAATCGCATTCACTCCTCCGGAGGGCGACGGGACGATCAAGCTTGGCGTTAGAGCCTTTGCTGATATGATAAAGCCGCTCGGAGCGAAATTTGCCTTAAGCGTGACGTTGCCTCTTGGCATATGGAACGACGCCGGGTTCACGTTTGAGTCGATGGGTACGCCGTTTACCGTCCATCCTGTAAAGATGGATAACGGCGAGGGAACCGCCTCCACGTTCACGAAGTCGCCCGCAATATAAGCGCCGGACGGCGTGCCTATTACGCTGCCGCCCGTTCCCGCGGAAACGGATAGGATTCGATCTTCCATCGCAAAAGCGTAGGCGCTGAATTTATTCACACGCAGCAGCACATACCGCCCGTCCTGCGTAAAGTATTCGCCGCTTCCAACGCCTTCCGGCAGCTGCTCGGCGGGCAGGCTTCCGTGTATGCGATATACCGCGTCGATCGTCCTACCGCGCAGATTTTCGGGCAGAGGCACGAAGATTTCAAGATATTTATTCCCCAGGTCGTGCAGGTATTCGTCTCTTTCGCTAAGCCAAAGGCGCTCTTCCGGCGTATGGTACTTCTTTAATACGGACAAATCCACATACTGCACCGATTGCTGGCCTTCGGCCGCCGCCATGGCGTCCAGCGCGGTCATATCCGCCGGAGCGGCCTCATCCGCGAGCAGCTGTATTTCCACAGTGCCGCCTTCAGCTACGAAGTCCTTGTCAGCCTGCGGATACTGCGACGAGTCATCTGCGAAAAGCTCGGGCAGGCCGCCTACGGACACTTTCGGCGCGCCTTCTTCTACAATAACCCTGCTCTCCGTTTTGCCGGGGGCGAAGCGTATAACCGGGACAATTACGCTCATGCCGTTCTCGATTAAAATGCTCTCCGTAATCTTATATTCGCCATTGTCGGCGACTACGTTGTACCGGCCGTCCGGAATGCCCAGGAACTTATACGTAAAGGTTCCCAGCGGCTCGATAACCTGCTTTAGAGTCGGAGCGACGACCGTACTGCCCTCGTGCAGCGTCACTTCAACAGTGATGGGATTGTTCGGATCCTCGTTGACGATTTCTCCCTCGATCTCCGCGCCGACCTGCGTATTCGGCACCAGGAAGAGGGCGGTCGCTTCCGCATACAGGCCCCCGGCCAAGCTGCCGGGCAGCCCGTCCTCGCCAGTGTTGACCGCTGTCAGCCGCACCTCGTAGACAAAGGTCGGCTTAAGCTCTTCGGCGGGAATGATCTCCTCAATGACCGGCAAAACTCCGGCGGCAACGCTGTCGTCCGCGTACAAGGTTATCCATTCGCCGCTTCCCTGTTCGCGATACTCCATTATCACGTCGTATTCGTGCTGAGCGAAGGTCACGCTTCCACGCAGACTTATATCAACGGGCACGCCGTCGGAATCCGTCCGAATGTTCGGCGGCATCAGATATATTACGGGGGGAGCGACCCATACCGCGTACAGCGTTACGTTTGAATTGTCGGCCGCTGGGCCTTCGTACGCCATGCCGGATATCCGCTCCAAAGTGAAGGGCTCGCCCGGCGCAAAGCTTGTCACCGTACCGTTTTGATTCGTACTCCAGCCGGCGAATTTAAAGCCTTCCCGCTTCATCGCTCCGGGCTCCGCGAGCGCGACCGTATAGCTGCCAGATAAGGGCGCCTGTACCTGCGCGGGGGCGTTTACGCCGCCGTTTGCGTCGTATATCAGATAACGGGCTTCGGGTACTGTCGGGTCGGTGACGTTATCGTGTTCCTCTTTGTTGGTCCAGCCGTCGCCGTCGAGGTCTTCGGCGTCGTCGTTAACGCCATCGTCGTCGGTATCCTTGTCGTCCGGCTCCAAGCCGTACGTAACCTCCCAGCCGTCCCACAGGCCGTCGCCGTCCGTATCCGGGTTCTGCGGATCGGTGTTGTTGTCGTACTCCCCTTCGTTTGTAAGGCCGTCGCCGTCCGGGTCGCCGTTCGCGCCGTTGTCGCCGGTATTGTCGTCCGGCTCCAAGCCGTGGATAACCTCCCAGCCGTCCGGCAAGCCGTCGCCGTCGGTATCGGGATTTAGCGGGTCGGCGTTATTGTCGTATT
>DBDD01000356.1:13173-13400 GCA_002293365.1 Christensenella sp. UBA941
CCCGCCGCTATGTACGCGAGCACCGGTGGCGGAGCCGTATAGCGCGTAAAGAGATGTTCCGCCAGCAGCGCCTCGGCCTCCGTCTGGCCCGCCGACGCCGTTATGCCCGCGAAGCCGCCCAGGTACCAGCCCACGGCGACATGCCCCGGCAGCGCGGGGGCGGCTTTGGAGTACGCCGCGCTTTTCAGCGACAGCGTTTTCGTCTCGGGGCTGAGCGTGCTCGATAC
>DBDD01000356.1:13478-15598 GCA_002293365.1 Christensenella sp. UBA941
ATGGTTTTATTGAGCTTGACGGGGATGAATTGGTTATACGCGTTCGTAGCCGCCGCGTCGAACAGCCACTTCGCGCCTGTGGGCGGCGGGGCGTCCGGCCCCGTCCAAGCCGCTCCGAAATCATTCGCTTTTATGAGGGCCTCGGTTATGGCCGATACGTCGGGCTCGCCCGCCGCATCATACAGGCCCAATAACGCCGCCAATTCCTTATCGGTATACAGCTCCCCGTTCAGCCCCACGTATACCGTGGTGGCGTCCGCGTCCGGCACATGCGCTATATCGGCTTCTATATCCCTGCGCACAGGGTCAAGAACCTTGTCCGCAAATACGTCTTCTACGGCCGTTACGCCCGCGCGCTTGCCCGTCCATTTGACTGTCACGGTATACTCGTCGCAGTCGGGAATGCCGTTGCCGTTAAAGTCCGGCGCGTAATAGTTTACGATATGGGCGTAAGCGCCGTACGCGCCGCCGTCCTTCAAATCATCCGCGTCGATTTTTATCTCTACGCAGTCCCATTGCGGGTCCTTCGGGCCTTTCTTATTCGCCCCGATCATGCCGTCGCGGTTTACCAAGGATTTATCCGTCAGGTCGGCGGTCGGCCAGTCGTCTCCGCTTACAATGCGATAGCCCACGGCCACATAATTCGGCACGGTACCCTGCGCCGATTTGCGGTAGTAATCGACGCCCGCCGGGAGCAGCTTGTAGTTTTCCGGCTTGAGGATATCGCCCGTCGTATCCACATGCCCTGCATGCTCGCCGTGATGGTGGAAGAAGGCGTAATACTCCCAAACGCGCGTAATATTGCCGCCGTTGTCGTATAAAACGTAGAGATTTTCGCCGTTCGCCAGCGGCCATGGGTTGCCCTGCACGGAGTCCAAGGTCAGCGCCGGGTCAAAATTGCCCCAGTCGAGGCCCGCTATAGCTTCGTATTGCACGGTAACAGGCGTTCCGTCGGCGTATGCGCCGGTATACGTGCCGTCGGTAAACGCGTCGAAGCCCGCCCCGGTAAAGTTGACCGGGGCCGCCGCGATATACCAGCCCACAGGGTTCCAGATCAGGACGTCGTTCGATCCTGTGGCGTGCTTTTGCACAAGCTCCGGCTCGAACGTTCCGCCGTTGGCCTTGAAGGGCAGCGCGGCGGGCGCGGCGGCATTGCCGTTCCAGGGCGCTTCAAAATCCTGATAATCGTTGTCGTCGGCCGAGCCCGCGGCCGTTTTCGCCGTCAGTATGTCGCCGTATGCGTTTACGCGGGGCGAGCGTATCGTAACCCACTTGGAAGGGTCGCGCCGGTAGCGCACCGTGTAAAAGTGCGTGTTTTTCGGGTCCGACGCCGATGGGTACTCGTCGCAGACCGTGTTGGCGAGGAACGCCGTGTCCAGCGTCAGCGTTACCGGCGTATTATCCGCGCCGCCAGAGGCGTTCCAGACATAGGTGTCCTGATAATCAGCGTACCCCCTGACTATGACCTTGTCGTAGTCAAGCCCCGGAGGCAAGGACGTCAGCACGTCCGTAGAGCTGTTCAAATCCAGCGGCAGGCCCGGGTCCTCGTTTACGGTTGTGCGCTGCGCGGCGTAGGCGGTTGAATCCAGCTTGCCCGCCGCGTGCTGTACGTATATCGCGTAGTGGGTGAACACGTTCTTTATGTCCGCGTATTTTATATCCGTTACGCTCGCGCCGTCCGACGTAAACGTGGCCATGAACCAGTACCGCGCGTTTTTATCCGCGAGCAGCGTCGCGTTCGCCGTAAGCTGCGCGCTGTCAAAGCCGCCCGTGCTTATCGTACCGGCGTCGCCCGCGCCCGCCGAACCATACGCGGCGTTAAAGGCGTTAGCGTCCGCGATTGCCGGGGTCGGGCTGTTCGCGCTCTCGCGGAACCATTTCAGCTCCGAGATATGCCCCGTCTGGTCGGGGTCGGCGGCGTCGAGCGTCAATACGCCCGAAATGGCGATCGTCTGCGAGGTCGTATCCGGCTGGCGGTCCTGAACCGGGGGCGTTACGGTCAGCCCGATGCCGCCCGCGCCCGCTTGCAGGTAGTACGCGGTAAGCGTCGTCGTGTTTTTTATGATATATTTCGTTTCGGGCAGGGCGCTCGTCTTGCCCTCGCCCTCGAAGTAGCCGCC
>DBDD01000142.1:0-1598 GCA_002293365.1 Christensenella sp. UBA941
CTGGGCTATCTGGAGCAGCCGCATACGTCCGCGGGCCGCGTGCCTTCGGAAAAGGCATACCGGCTATATGTCGACAAGCTCATGCAAAAGGGCAGCCTTTCCGAGGTTGAAAAGCGCGATATAAACGCGTATTTCTCGCGCAGGATGGATCAAATCGAGGACGTTATTTCGCAAACGGCGCTGGCGCTCTCCGATATGACGAAATATACGGCGCTCGTACTCGCGCCGCAGGCGAAAAACCCTTCGATCCGCCGCGTCCAGCTTATTCCTGTATCAGAAGGGCGGGCGCTGGCTGTCGTCGTTTTGGACGACGGCATTGTGCGCGAATCTTTTTTGCGTGTACCCAGGGAAATCGAGATCGAATGGCTCGAAGAGCTTTCGCGCTTGATTACCGGGCAATTGCAAAACAGATTCCTATCCGAAGCGAATTCTTTTCTCACGCATTCGATGCACGAGGAGCTAAAACGACACCGGAATTGGATTGCCGGCGCAATGGACGAAATCGGCCAAAGCGTCGCGAAAAACGCCAAAAAGGATGTACGCGTAGGCAAGACGGCGAATATTTTATCGCTGCCGGAATACGCGGACGTCAATAAGGCCCGTTCGTTCCTCGCGGTACTCGAATCCAAGGACGTTTTGCAACGGCTGCTAAACCAGGCCAAGCAAGTCGAGTTTCGTATCACGATCGGCAAGGAAAACGAGCTTGCCGAGATGAAGGACTGCTCCGTCGTTACCGCGTCATACCGCTTCGGCGGCGAAGCGACGGGCTCCGTCGGCATTATCGGCCCGACGCGCATGGATTATTCCAAGGTTGCGGCGATACTGCAATACATGCGTACCTGCTTGGGAGACATCCTTCATGAGCACTTAAAAGAGTAATTGATAATTGATAATGGAAAATTAATAATTATCAATTGTGAATTGAGAATTGTGAATTATTATAATCGGAGGTAACGAATTGGACGAGGCCAAGCAAAAGAAACCAAAGGCAAAAGACGACGCCGCTAAAAAAGAAGCGAAGCCGGGCGGCGGCGCGGAGCTTGACGCAAACAGCGACGACAATGGCGTTTTTCTTTCGATGGACGACTTTGAGGACTTGAAAAAGCGTATCGACGCCATCAAGCAAGAAAAGGACGATATGGTCGCTATGGCCCAAAGGGTTCAGGCGGATTTTGACAACTACAGAAAGCGCAACGCCACCGTACGCACGGACGGCGTACAAGACGGAGTTCGAGGCGTGTTGGAGGCGCTTTTACCCGTGCTCGACAACTTCGATTTATCAGTCGCCGCATCCAAAGAAGCGGGGATGGACGAAAAATGGCTAAGCGGCTTTGAAATGGTACACCGCCAGCTTTTGGAAGCGCTCCAGAAGCAAGGGCTCGACCCGATCCCCGCCGAAAAAGGCCAGGACTTCGACCCGAACATGCACGAAGCCGTAATGTGCGAGCAAGTCGACGGCATGGAGCAAGGCAAGGTGCTGGAAACGCTTAAAAAGGGATATCGCGTGAACGAGCGGCTTATCCGCGCGAGCATGGTGAAAATATCAGGTTAACGGAAGTTAACGCGCAAAATAATTAAGTTTACATATAGAGGAGGAT
>DBDD01000142.1:1762-2559 GCA_002293365.1 Christensenella sp. UBA941
AAGCGCGACATGGGCGGCAACCGTAAGGTCGATATCGACGGCAAGAGCTACACGCCGCAGGAGATTAGCGCGATGATCCTGCAAAAGCTGAAAAATGACGCGGAGGCGTATTTGGGCCAAACGGTAACGCAGGCGGTTATCACCGTTCCCGCGTACTTTTCCGACAGCCAGCGCCAGGCCACGAAGGACGCCGGGCGCATCGCGGGGCTTGAAGTGCTGCGCATAATCAACGAGCCGACGGCGGCCTCGCTCGCCTATGGCATGGATAAAGAAAACAGCCAGAAGATCCTCGTATTCGACCTCGGCGGCGGTACGTTCGACGTATCGATCCTCGAAATCGGCGACGGCGTGTTCGAAGTACTCGCTACAAACGGCAACAACCGCCTCGGCGGCGACGACTTTGACAACCGTATCGTCGACTTTATCGCCGAGACGTTCAAAAAGGACAATAACATCGACCTGCGCAAAGACCGCATGGCGCTGCAAAGGGTTCAGGAAGCCGCCGAGAAGGCGAAAATCGAGCTTTCGAGCGTTATGACGACGAACGTAAACCTCCCGTTCATCACGGCGGACGCCAACGGCCCGAAGCACTTGGACGTTACGATCACGCGTGCGAAATTCACGGAGCTTATTTCCGATTTGCTGGATAAAACGAAGGTTTGCACCCGCCAGGCCATGCAGGACGCGGGTTTGAAGCCCGACGATATCTCCCGCGTCATCCTCGTGGGCGGCTCGACGCGCGTACCCGCCGTACAGGACGCCGTTAAGACCGTTATCCCCAAGGAGCCGTTTAAGGG
>DBDD01000142.1:2737-2871 GCA_002293365.1 Christensenella sp. UBA941
CACGTATTACAGGGCGAGCGCGAGATGGCGCAGTACAATAAAACCCTGGGCCGCTTCCAGCTAACCGGTATCGCGCCCGCGCCGCGCGGCATGCCCCAGATCGAGGTCACATTCGACATCGACGCCAACGGCAT
>DBDD01000004.1:0-9090 GCA_002293365.1 Christensenella sp. UBA941
GTGCTTATGACGCGCTATCAGGTCGAACAGCTGTTCGGCCCGGGCGACATACCAGCGAGCGCGTATGACGATAGTTTTGAAGGGTAGAAAACAATATTATGGTAACAACCTGTAGGGGCGAACTGTGTTCGCCCGCGACCCAAAATACGACCCAAAATTGTAGGGGCGATTATCAATCGCCCGCCGTTTACACAAGACATACGGTATTCCACGGGCGAACACAGTTCGCCCCTACAAGGATTAGCGCATGATTGACGTTAAATTACGCACAGTCGGCGTCGTATCGCTCGGCTGCGCAAAAAACAGGGTGGATACCGAGCGCATGCTTGCCATGTTGACGGCGGTTGGCTTCCTAATAACCCACGACCCGGCGAACGCGGACGTTCTTATTGTAAACACCTGCGGCTTCATCGAGCCGGCAAAGCAGGAGTCGATCGATACGATTTTGGAGATGGCGGAGTATAAGCGCAATCGCTGCAAGGTACTCGCCGTTACGGGCTGTCTGTCCGAGCGCTACAGGGGCGAGTTGAAAACCGAGCTGCCGGAGGTCGATATATTCCTCGGCGTAAACGAATACGACAAGCTCGTACCGCTTTTGATGGAGTTTAGCGGCGCAGAAGAGCATATACATAACTATCGTAAAAAGGACGCGCTTGGCCGCGTTTTGACTACGCCCGCGCATACGGCGTATTTGCGCATAGCGGACGGCTGCGACAATCGATGCAGCTATTGCGCGATTCCTAATATACGCGGGGCGTACCGCTCCGAGCCGATGGAGCGCCTATTGGATGAAGCGCGCGCCCTTGCCGAGGGCGGCGTAAAGGAGCTTATTCTAATCGCGCAGGACACGACGCGCTACGGTCAGGCCACGAGCGATAACCTGCCGGAGCTTATAAGGCGGCTTAGCGATATCGGCGGTATAGAATGGCTGCGGCTAATGTACGCCTATCCCGATACGGTTTCGGACGAGCTGATCGAGACGCTGCTTTATACGCCGAAGGTTCTGCATTATCTCGACCTGCCGATCCAGCACGCGGACGACGAATTGCTTTTACGCATGAACCGCCGGGGGACGAGCGCCGATATTGCCTCGATCATAAAGAAATTGCGCGCGGGCGATCCGGATTTCATCCTGCGCACGAGCCTTATTACAGGGTTTCCGGGCGAAACGGAGGAGAGCTTCAAGCGCTTGATACGTTTCCTGAGCGAAAACGAATTCGACCATGTCGGCGCGTTCGCTTATTCCGAGGAGGAGGGCACGCCCGCCGCCTCGTTTGGAGGCAAAGTGAGCGTGGACGTGAAAAAGGAGCGGCTGAACCGGCTTATGAGCCGCGTACGCGCGGCTTCAAGGCGGCGCAAGAAAAAGCGCATTGGCAAAACGTATAACGTACTAGTCGAGCGCGAGGAGTCAGGCGTATATATTGGCCGTTCCTATGCCGAAGCGCCGGATACCGACGGCGAAATTTATATTACTTCCGAGCAGCCTCTTCCCATCGGCTCTTTTGCGCCCATAAAGCTTTTGCGCATGGGCAACTACGATTTTTGGGGTGAAACGATTTGAATCTGCCGAATAAGCTTACGCTTATACGCATTCTCGCCGCGCCGCTGTTCGTCGCGTGCTTTTATACGGGCTGGCCTAGCGCAAACTATATCGCCGCCGGGATATTCATTCTGGCCTTCATAACGGATATCTTCGACGGCTACTTGGCCCGCAAGCACAATATTGTCACGAATTTCGGTAAGATGGCCGACCCTATCGCGGATAAGCTTTTGGTTGTCTCCGCGCTCGTGATGCTCGTCGATAGGGCAATGCTGCATCCCGTCATAGCGATTATCATAATCTCGCGCGAGCTAATTATAAGCGGCCTGCGCACGATGACTGCCGCAAAGGGGAGTGTCCTCGCCGCGAATATTCTCGGCAAGCTCAAAACGATCTCACAGGTTATCGCGATATCGATGCTTTTGCTCGGCAATCCCGTCTTCGGCCTCTTGGGTATTCCTATGGATACGATTTTCGTCTGGATAGCGCTTATTATGACGGTATGGTCGGGCGTGGATTATTTCCGGCACAATTTAGGGGCGATTGATTTTAAGTAATTATCGATTAAAGTGAATTAATGTAGGGGCGAACTGCGTTCGCCCGTGACATACCACAAGGTTCGTTGGAACAGCGGGCGAACACAGTTCGCCCCTACAATATCATTAATACTGACGAGGTGAAGCTCATGTCCACAAAGGAAGAAGCCGAAAAGCTGTATAAAAGCGTCAATACGTTCATGTTGTCCTGTGTCGGCGAGGACGGATACCCTATGACAAAGGCGGTCGTTCCCGGAAAGTACCGCGAATCGCTCAAAGAAATGTACTTCTGCACCAACACGTCCTCGCGCTATGCCGCCGCGATTGCGCAAAATCCAAAAGCCTGCGTATATTTCTATACTCGAACGTTGCTCTGGAGGGGCT
Source organism: Christensenella sp. UBA941 (assembly GCA_002293365.1). GTDB lineage: Bacteria > Bacillota > Clostridia > Christensenellales > UBA941 > UBA941. The sequence continues at coordinate 2,461 of DBDD01000004.1, forward strand.
GCATGCTCAAGGGCGATATGGAGATCGTTTCGGATATGGCAATAAAAGAAAGATACTGGGAGAAGCAGTTCGCGAACGCCTATCCCGAAAAAAGCTATACCGACCCGGACTATTGCGTATTGAAGTTCACGCCGGTTTCCGGGCGCTTTTATTCGATGTACAAGCCCGTGGATTTTGAAACAACCCCGTTGTAGGGACACGATATATCGTGTCCGTAACCCTAAAACCGCGCATTCATGATTCTCACGGACGCCATATATGGCGTCCCTACAGCAATGAGAGGAGAACAATCAATGACAGCGGAAATCATATCCGTCGGCACCGAGCTTTTATTGGGCCAAATACTTAATTCCGACGCGCAGTACCTCGCGCGGGAGCTTTCGGCGTACGGCTATAACCTCTACTACCAGGTTACCGTCGGGGACAATATGGACAGGCTTTGTCAGTGCCTGAAAACTGCGCTTGGCCGCAGCGACGTCGTGCTGCTTTCAGGCGGCCTCGGCCCCACGGAGGACGATATGACAAAGGAGGCGGTATCGGCGGTATTCGGCCTCGAAATGGAGCTGGACGAAGCTTCAAAGAGCGAAATCCAGTGTTTCTTTGCGGCCAGGAACCGCGAGATGACGCCCAACAACCTCCGCCAGGCGATGTTCCCGAAGGGCAGCATTGTTTTGCCGAACGCGCGGGGCACCGCCCCCGGCTGTATCGTCGAAAAGGACGGCAAGGCCGCGATTGTGCTTCCCGGGCCGCCGCACGAATTGATCGACATGTTTGACAGGCACGCGCGCGGGTATTTGGCGAAAAAGAGCGACGCGAAGATCGTCTCGCGCGTACTGCGCATATTCGGCATGGGCGAGTCGTCCGTCGAGCACCGCGTACGCGACTTGATGGACGGCGCGAACCCGACGCTGGCTCCCTACGCCTCGGTCGGCGAGGTAACGCTTAGGCTGACGGCGAAGGTCGGGGCCGGTGAAAGCGCCGGCGCGCTCTTGGATCCGCTTACGGACGAAGTTATCAGCCGCTTGGGAGACCTCGTATACACGACGGCAAACGAAAAGCTGGAGGAACTGGCCGTACGCTTGCTAAAAGAAAACGCAAAGACGCTCGCGCTGGCCGAAAGCTGTACGGGCGGGCTCGTCGCCGAGAAAATCACAGACGTTCCAGGCGCGTCGGAGGTATTGCTTGAAGGCGTCGTCGCGTATTCCAACGCGGCGAAAATGCGCCGACTGGGCGTAAATGAAGCGACGCTCGAACAGTTCGGCGCGGTAAGCGAACAGACGGCGAGTGAAATGGCCGAGGGCGCAAAAAACAGCTCCGGCGCGGATTATGGACTCTCGCTGACGGGTATTGCCGGGCCCGGCGGCGGAACCGCCGAAAAGCCTGTGGGGCTAGTATATATTGCACTAGCGGGCGGAGGCGAAACATTCGTAAAAAAACTTCGATTGGGCGGCGACCGCGCACGTATTCGCACGATGAGCGCGCTGTACGCGCTGGATCTGCTTAGGCGCAGGCTTTGTTCTCTTCCATTGGAAACGGACAAATGATATAATACATCAAAATGTGACAACAATTTATATATTAGGCAGGAGGAACGCATATGGCCACGACACCGACCAAAAAAGCGATGCCGTCCGGCGGCGACGACAAGTCCAAGGCGCTGGAAATGGCGCTCGCGCATATCGAAAAGCAGTTCGGCAAGGGCGCGATCATGAAATTGGGCGGGAAGAGCGCCGAAAGCATCCCCGTCATATCGACGGGCTGCATCGAGCTCGATTTGGCGCTAGGCGTTGGGGGCATACCGCGCGGGCGCATAGTCGAGATATATGGCCCCGAATCCTCCGGTAAGACGACGCTGGCGCTGCACGTCATCGCGCAGGCACAGAAGATGGGCGGTACCGCCGCCTTTGTAGACGCGGAGCACGCGCTCGACCCGATCTACGCGCGCGCGCTGGGCGTAAATATCGACGAATTGTACGTTTCACAGCCGGACAACGGCGAGCAGGCGCTCGAAATCGCGGACGCGCTCGTACGCTCCGGCGCTGTGGACGTTATCGTTATAGACTCCGTCGCCGCGCTCGTACCAAAGGCCGAAATAGACGGCGATATGGGCGACGCGCACGTCGGCTTACAGGCGAGGCTGATGTCGCAGGCGCTGCGCAAGCTCGCTGGCATAATCAGCAAATCCAACACGGCCACGATCTTCATCAACCAATTGCGCGACAAGGTCGGCATCTCCTACGGCAGCCCGGAGACGACCACGGGCGGCAAGGCGCTGAAATTCTACGCGACGATCCGCATGGACGTGCGCCGCACGGAAACGCTNNAAGGTCAAGATCGTAAAGAATAAGGTCGCCCCGCCGTTCAAGATCGCCATGTTCGATATCCTCTACGGCGAGGGCATCTCAAAAGAGGGCAGCATATTAGACCTAGCTGTTGAAAAGAAGCTTATCTCGAAATCCGGATCTTGGTATACCTACGGCGATATCCGCATCGGCCAGGGCCGCGAAAACGCGCGGCAATTCTTAAAGGACAACCCCGAAGCCGCCCAAAAGCTCGAAGAAGAGCTTCGCGCCATGGGGCCGAGCGACGCGGCGGATAAGCCCGGCGCTGCCGCCGCGGACGACGAAATTCCGCTGCCGGAGGAGTAGGTTTACAACGAAATTATAAAAATACATTTTGCTTCGACATTGTAAGCGAAGATAATGTTTGAGCAGGCGATTTTTTGAGGAGAGAAAATATGTCGGAAGAGAACAAAAGCGAAACCTTGAAGAGCTTCAAAGAGGAATTTAACATAATCAAAGGCGAATACGAGAATAGCGTACTCATCAAGCTTCTCGATAGCTTGAAGACGAAAGCGGATAGCCGTCCGCTTGTCTTATATGGAGCGGCTAAAATGGGAAAAACTGTTCTTGCCGCGTGTAGGGAACGCGGCGTCGCGGTTTCGGCTTTTTGCGACCGCTCGAAGCATGGCGATATGGACGGCGTCGATATTATCTCTCCGTCGGTTTTGTGCGAAGAATATAAGGGCGCGTTTGTTATTATTACTTCCTTTGCGTATCAAAACGAGATACTCAAAGACCTTCTGGAGCATGGTTTCTCTCGCGAGCAAATAATTCTGCTCCCAAAGGAAGCGAACCGAAATCTTACGATCGGCGAGTTCGAAAAGCACTTGCCCGGATACGAATGGGCATATGATTTCTTTTTGGACGAGGCTTCCAAGCAATTGGTAATCGATAAAATCCGTTTGGTATTGTGTAATAAACCGCTTCAGCCCAATATATCCGGCGACGAATATTTGAGCAGCGAGTTCATATCGCTCAATAATGATGAAATAATAGTAGACGGGGGCGCGTACACGGGCGATACGGCAAAAGAATTCCTGAAGGCGGCTGACGGCAACGCGGTGCATATATATTCATTCGAGCCGGATAAAGAGAACTGTGCAAAAGCCTTACGCCAATTTGCGGGCGAGTCCCGCGTTACCGTCGTACAGAAAGGCCTCTGGAGCATGGAGGCGGAACTGTCCTTTATCTCGCACCCATTGAATCCGGCAGGCTCCTCGTTTGTATTAGGTTCCAGCGAGAACGTCTATACCGTTCCGGTGACATCTTTGGACGCGTACTTCAAAGGCATGCCAACGAATAGATGGCCCACATTTATTAAAATGGATATCGAGGGCGCGGAGCGCGAGGCGCTACTGGGCGCGGCGGAGGTTATAAAAGCGCGCAAGCCAAAGCTCGCCATATGCGCATATCACAAGACCGAGGACGTCTACGAATTGCCGCAAGCAATATTGAGCATCCGCGGCGACTATAGATTCGCTCTAAGACAATATGAACACGGCGATTGTGAAACGGTGCTTTACGCAGTATGAAGAAAAGCTATATTTAGACAACAGGAGTCAAGCTATGACCAAAAAACATCTACAAAGCCTAACGGGCAGCCTCCAACAACTAGCCTATGCCCGCCCCATATTGCATCAGCAAGGCCGTTCAAGCGGCATGCTTGCCTACGAGATAAAAAACGGCCCCTTGTATTTCAGCGCGATGGCCGATAAATGCATGGATATCGCGGAGTGTTCCTATAAGGGCGTCAACCTGAGCTTTCTCGCGAAGCCCGGGCTAATAGGCCGCACGGCCGATATCAGCGGCGAGGATTCGCGGCGCAGCATCATGGGAGGCCTGCTCTTTACGTGCGGGAGCGCGAGTATCGGCCAGCCGTGTATCGACGACGGCGCGGCGTACCCCTTGCACGGGCGCATGCGCGTAGCGCCCGCCGAGCATGTCTCGTCGGACGCCTTCTGGGACGGGGATAAATATACGCTGCGCCTTAGCGGCGAGATGCGAGAAGCCGCGCTTTTCGGCGAAAATATCGTCTTGCGCCGCAGTATCCAAACGGTTTACGGCGAAAAGAGCTTTACTATTGAAGATACGGTTGAGAACCAAGCTTTCCGCGACGAGCCGCTGATGCTGCTGTATCATTTCAACTTCGGCTATCCTCTGCTCGCGCCGGGCGCGGAGGTCGTACTGCCTTCAAATGCCGCGCGCCTGCTCGATGTTATCGGCGGCGAACGCGATTGGCGCGCGGTATCCAAGGCTGAAATCGGCTGGAACCGCGTAACGCCGCCAGTGGACAACCTGCCGGAACAGGTTTTCGACCACGCGCTTTTAACAAACGAGCGCGGCCAAACGTTCGCGGCTATCGTAAACGACGACTTGGGCCTTGGGGTGCGCATAGCGTTCGAAAAAGCCGCCTTGCCCCACTTCTTCCAGTGGAAGAGCATGGCCTCCGGCGATTACGCCCTTGGGCTTGAGCCCGCGAACGCGAGCGTCATAGGTAGGGCGTACCAAAAGGCGCACGGCGGCTTGCCAAAACTCGCCCCCTTCGAAAAGAAAACGTTCGCGTTTACCATAACGATCCTCGACGGTAAGGACGAGCTGCGCGCCGCTCGGGAAGAGGCCGGTCTTACGCCGTAAAATCATACGGCGTCGATTGATAGACGTAGTAATTGAGCCAGTTGGTATACAAAAGATTTCCATGAGCGCGCCAGCGTAATATCGGCGCGTTTTTTGGATCGTCGTCCGGGTAATAGTGCTTTGGCGGCGCTATTGTCAGGCCCTTGTCCAGGTCGCGGCGATATTCGCGCTCTAGCGTCAGCGCGTCGTATTCCGGATGCCCCGTGACGAAAATCTGCTTTCCGCCGCCGGCGATCGCGGCGAATACGCCGGCCTCGTCGGAGGTTGCGATCAGTTCAACCTCATCATGGGAGCGAAGGTCGTCTTCGATTATCTCCGTATGGCGCGAATGCGGCGCGGGGAAGCGCTCGTCAAAGCCGCGCAGCAGCGGGACGTGCGCCTTTGTCTGACGATGCTCGAAGACGCCGAACATCTTCTCGGAGAGCGCGCGCTTGCGTACGCCGTAATGATGATAGAGCGCGGCTTGCGCGGCCCAGCAGATATGCAGCGTCGAATGCACGTTAGTGCGCGTCCAGTCCAATATCTCGGTCAATTCGCTCCAATAGTCCACATCATCGAATTCCATATGCTCGATAGGCGCGCCCGTGATTATCATGCCGTCGAAGCGGTCGCCGCGCACGGCGTCGAAGGTCGTATAGAAAGAGAGCAGATGTTCGCCGGCCACATTTTGCGGCTGATAGCTCGCGGTTTGCATGAGCGTTATCTCAATCTGCAAGGGCGTGTTGGATAGGCACCTGAGCAGCTGCGTCTCGGTCGTAATCTTATCGGGCATCAGGTTCAGCAGCAGCAGCTGTAATGGCCGGATATCCTGATGGATGGCGCGGTACTGCGGCATAACGAAGATATTTTCGTTTTCCAAAACGGAGCGCGCCGGTAGGGTATCGGGAATTTTTATGGGCATAATTTCTCCTGAATAACGATTCTTTAGAGCGGACGCGCAATGCGCGCCCCTACAGGATTAGAATCAGCCTTTAAACGCCTGTTCTAAATCCTCGATTATGTCGTCGATATGCTCTGTACCGATGGAGAGCCGGATCGTATTCGGCTTTATACCGGAGGCGAGCAATTCGCTTTCGTTCATCTGCGAATGCGTCGTGGAAGCGGGGTGGATCACGAGGGATTTTACGTCCGCCACGTTTGCCAATAGCGAGAACAGCTTCAAACGGTCGATAAACGCCTTTGCTTCATCTGCGCCGCCCTTTATCTCGAATGTGAATATCGAGCCCGCGCCGTTCGGGAAGTATTTTAGGTACAGGCGATGGTCGCTGTGTTCGGGCAAGCTGGGATGGTTTACTTTCTCAACGAGCGGGTGCTTGGAGAGATAGTTTACGACCTTCAGAGCGTTTTCGACGTGCCGTTCTACGCGAAGGGACAGCGTTTCCAGCCCCTGAAGGAACAGGAACGAATGAAAGGGGGAGAGTACGGCCCCGGTATCCCTCATAAGCGTCGTGCGTATCTTTACGATATACGCGAGACTGCCCGCGGCCTCTGTAAATACCGCGCCGTGGTAGCTGGGATTGGGCTTTGTCAGCCCTGGGAACTTATCGTTTTGCGTCCAATCGAACTTCCCGCTGTCGACAATTACGCCGCCGAGGGACGTGCCATGCCCGCCGATAAACTTCGTAGCCGAGTGCACGACGACGTCCGCGCCGTA
>DBDD01000004.1:9179-9308 GCA_002293365.1 Christensenella sp. UBA941
AAAGACAGCCTTCGTATTGGGGCGGATGGCCGCTTCGAAGTTTTTCGCCTCGCCGCCGTCTGTAAACGTGGCTGTAATGCCGCAGTCCTCAAGCGTATGGGCGAAAAGGTTGTATGTACCGCCGTAGAT
>DBDD01000284.1:0-7357 GCA_002293365.1 Christensenella sp. UBA941
ATAATATTATCCTACATATTATACCAATAAATTCTATGCTGGCAGGTTCTGTTGGAGAAGGGGAGTAAATGGAGCATTTGAAAGAACAAATCAACGCAGCTTACACTTCCGATTATATGCAAGGTGCGGCGTCCTACGGCTTTGCCGCCAAGTCATTAAGCTCGTTGCAATTTTTTAAATACCAAAATGTTTTTAGCAAGGACAATCTTTCGGACAAGCGCCTTGTATTGTTTGGCTTCTCTCATATTGCGCGAGATATCATAGATAACATAGGAGATACCGTATTTCTGATTTGCGACAACGACGAAGCGCTCTGGAACAGCCAATACAACGGCATTAGAATTATATCCCCTGATGAATTATCCACATATCAGGATACCACAGTGTTTATTACCNNGTTGGCTTCCTTAAACATTCCAGTGGGAGAAGCATTTAAACGGTATTTTTATCTTTTTCCTGGTGGGGGGATTCTCTTAAGGTTGAAAGGGTTCCCTTCTCCGGTGTGGGTTCATAGCCATGATATTTTTCAGCTCTTTAAATTTGCAAATCGATTGGATAGTATCGATTCTTTCACCAAGGATGAAGAATCTAAAAGAGTGATATATCACCTTTGCAGTATTCTGGCGGGCAGAATTATTGAAAAAAGCAACGAGCCAATCTATTCGGACAATATTTACTTCCCCCCCGAAATATTGCGCCATCTTAATGACAATGAGTGCTTTCTCGATGCAGGAGCATATGACGGCGATACAATCGAGAAGTTCCTTCGCGCCGTTAATAATAAGTTTCAAAAGATTCATGCGTTTGAAATGAATGCCAATAATTTTTCTAGGCTGAATAGCCGTGTTTACACTTTTCCTGAAGATATTCAAACGCGTATTTGTTTGTATAATGTAGGCGTATACAAAGAATCCCGTATCATTAAATTCCACTCCCACGACACCGCTACTACTATTCTAGCCGAGGGGACGTCTGAAGCGAAGGTTGATAAACTCGACGATCTATTAAAAGGCGAGAAGGTAACCTTTATAAAGATGGATATCGAAGGAGCGGAGATGGCAGCTTTAAAAGGCGCGGCAGAAATTATCACAAAGCAAAAGCCAAAGCTCGCTATTTCGTGTTATCATAAGTACAGAGAAGGNNTATTCCTCTCTTTATTAAATCCCTTGTGCCGGAATATGACATTTTTATCAGGCAACATGGAATAGACAGAAATTGTTCAGATACTGTATGCTACGCAATACTTAGAGATTAAGAAAATCCCTATTTGGCGGTTAGCCGATAATCCTTTTCACGCATTCAGCCGATATGCCCTTTTGCCGCTCAGCATACAATCTTCTCATAGGTTCTCAAAGGGGGAACCAACGGCCTTCATTTTGCGTCTAAGCTGTGAAAATCATATAGCCGTCTATATCTTGTGGCGGCGGCTTGTTGCCGTTCGCAATATAAGATATACACGATGGTTGAAAGTGAAGGTAATATAATGAAGCATAAACTGATCCCAGCCATATGCACCGCCGCTTTGGCGGCCATATTCCTCGGCGGCTGCGTTTCGCAAAGCGCCCCGCCCGCCCCCGATTCCCGCTTTATCGCCGTTACCGGCAACGGCAAGGCCATGGCGGAGCCGGATACGGCGGAATTCACCGTCGGCGTCGAGCAAACCGCCGATACCGCGCAGCAGGCGCAGGACGAAACAAGCCGCGTCGCGGGCGCTATAGCCGAGGCGCTAAAGGCGCTGGGCGTACTGCCGGAAGATATGCAAACGTCCGGCGTCTCGCTATGGACGGAAGAGGTGCGCCCGGAAGATACGTTCGGGGTATACGCAGTCGGCCCTAACGGAACCGCGCCCTCATATCCGGCGGCAACGCCCAACCCGATTGCGGGCTCCGGCCCCGCCGTAACCATTCGGTACCGCGCGAGCGTGAATATCCGCGTGAAAACGAAAAATCTCGACGGCTTGGGCGCGCTGCTGGGCGCGGCTACGGAAGCCGGGGCGAACCAGCTCTACGGCATACAGTTCAGCCTTGAGGACGATTCGGCGTCCTACAAAGAGGCCATCGACGCCGCCCTCGCGAACGCGAAAACAAAGGCCGAGCAGATCGCGGCCCAAACGGGTATGCAGCTCGGCAATATAAAAGAAGTTACGGAGCAGTCGTATTCCTCGCCCGTATTGTATAAAGAAGCGTCGATAGCCGGAGGCGTCGTAAGCAGCGCGGACGCCGTCGCGGTGAACCTTGAAGCAGGCAGCCTGACCGTTACGGCGAGCGTCGCGGTTAAGTACGCTATGGTCGGGTAGCCATGCTGTAGGGGCGGATGGCGATCCGCCCGCTGTATAAGCAATGTCTGCGGTAATTCGCTGGCGGATTACCATCCGCCACTACAATTATTCAAGCATCGTTAACTTGCGTTTTACCAATTCATCCACTTTCTTGATATAGGTATCGACGTCCTTCGGATTCGGCGAGCGCTCCAGCCGCCCGCCCCCGAAAATCCATTTCGTAATAGCACCCGCGCCAAAGGCGAGAATGGACGTCGTCTCTTCCATAATGTCGATATTATACAGGCACTCGAAGCCGGGCTTCGCGTAGCCGACGTTTTCCAGATTCCCCGCCATATACTTCTGCCTATAGAGATAGTACGGATTCATGCCGCTTCTACGCGCGAACTCCCGCGTCAAATCAAGCATAGCCTCGGCCTCCTTTGCGCCGGGCAAATCGTTTTCGCCGCTCATGACCATGCGCGACGCGCGCTTGAGCGCGAGCGTATGCGCCGTAAAGCCCTCGGGCGCGAGCGCTTCGAGCGCTGTAAGCGTATAACGGACGTCGACAAGCGTTTCGCCCGGCAGCCCAATTATTATATCCGCGTTTACAGGTATGCCGTACTCGCGCGTAAGCTCAAACGCCCGAATGACGTCGGCAGCGGTATGCGCTCGGCCTATGTGCGTTAGCGTCGCGTCGGACATCGTCTGCGGGTTGACGGATGTGCGCGTCACGCCATAGCGCTTCATCAACGCAAGCTTTTCGCTTGAGAGCGTATCCGGGCGGCCCGCCTCGACGGCGAATTCTAGCATTGGCGAAAGCCCCGCCGCCTTTTCAAGCAGCATATCGAGCTCGCGCGGGGCGAGGGACGTGGGCGTGCCTCCTCCGATATAGAGCGCGCGCACGCCGCGCCCAGCCAGAATGTCGCGGCAAGCGTCGATTTCGTAAAAAAGCGCCCCCATATACGCCCCCACGCGCGCGTAGTCCTTTAGAGCCTCCGCCGCGAACGAGCAATACGAACAGCGCGTCGCGCAGAAGGGGATGCCGATATAGACGTCTATTATTTCCGCCGGTCGTTGTAGGGGCGAACTGTGTTCGCCCGTGATAATTATAGATGCCGGATTGGGGATTGCGGGCGAACGCAGTTCGCCCCTACAGGTTGTTATTAACCCCTCCTGCGTTTCCAGCACTTGCAAAAGCAGCTCTACTTTATCCTCGCGAATGTCAAATTCGTCCGTCAGCACATAGCGCAAGTCGTCAGGCCTGGCTTCATTCCCTGTCGCAAGCTCTTCGATAAACCCGCGCGCGAATTTCGTAGGACGTATGCCCGTAAGCGAGCCCCAGGGCGACGGCCTTCCATAGCCGCTCTTTAGCGCGCGGTACACGGCGAGCTTGTATGAGCGCTTCAAGTATCTTTTCTGCAAAATCGAGTCAGCATAATCGAGGCAAGGCTCCGACGAAGAGAAAATCCGCCCATCCGGCTCTCGAAAAAAAGCCGTCACGCGGCTTTCTCCCGCTTCTACGCGAAGCGAGGCGAACGGCTCCTCCCCTACCGTTTCGGCGGATCTGCCGCTTTTGTTTGCCAGGGCGCGCTCTTTTGACGCGCCAGGCGTCAACACACTGGCGTTCGGAAAAAACAGACGCAGCTCTTCGGCCACGTCGTTGAAAAACCGTTCATGCGTTAAAAAGACTTCGACTATCATCTAAAATAGTCCATCACGGCCCCGGCGCGCTTCTCGCCGCCGATCGTCGTCTCGCGCATATGCCCGGGATAGACTTTTGTGTTCTCGGGTAGGGTTAAGAGCCGCTCGATGGACGTCTTCATCGCGGCAAAATCGGAGCCGGGCAAATCGCAGCGCCCGATGTCTCTATAAAAGAGCGTATCGCCCGAAAACAGCATATCGTTCAGCAAATAGCAGACGCTGCCTTGTGAATGCCCCGGCGTATGCAAAACCGTAAACTCGAAGCCGCCGGCCGCAAGCCGCCCGTCGCTTACAAGCTCGTCCGCCGCCGTCTGTACGGCGTCAACATGCATGATAGTAACAAGGCTCCGGTTCGGCGTTACAAGCGCCTTGGCGTCGTCCGCATGGATACAGATACGCGCGCCCGTAGCCTCTTTTAGCCGCTTAACGGCGGAAATATGGTCAAAATGCCCGTGAGTGAGCAGAATGTGCGTAAGCGTCAATTCGTTTTCGCTCAGTATTGAAAGCAATTTTTCCGCCCTCGCCGGGTCGATGACGACGGCTTGTTTATCGTCCCCCGCGACGAGATACGTATTGACCTCCAATGGGCCGGATGTGAAGGTTGTGAAGAACATTGGCTGCACTCCTTAATCGTTACTTCGTAGTGGACGATGGCGATCGTCCCGGCTCCTATTCTCGGGCGGATTTCCATCCGCCCCTACAGTTTATCAGCGTATACTCAGAACGTCTTTTTACTGTCCAGCAATATCGTCACAGGGCCGTCGTTGACGAGCTCTATGTCCATCTTCGCCTGAAACACGCCCGTTTGTACGTTCAGCCCCAGCGCGCGCAGCTGTTTACAAACGGCCTCGTAGAGCGGTATCGCCGTCTCCGGGCGCGCCGCCTCCGTAAAGCTCGGGCGCGTACCCTTGCGGACGTCTCCTGAAAGCGTAAATTGCGAGACAACCATTATGGAAAGCCCCAAATCCAGCGCCGAAAGGTTCATCTTGCCGTTTTCGTCGGTAAAAACACGCAAAGCGGACACCTTTTGCGCGATATAGCGCGCGTCCGGCGCTTCGTCCGATCGTTCAACGCCGAGCAAAACCAACAACCCCGGGCCGATTTCGGAATAAGTCTTGCCGGATATGGTAACGCTCGCGCGGTTTACGCGCTGTATGACGGCGCGCATTACGCGGGATTCGAGCGGAAGACGTCGAGCGCGCCTTCGAGCTTGCGCAATTGCTTCAGAACGCTTTCAAGGTGCTCCGTATTCGATATGTCGAATGTGATATTGAGCGTTGTCGTATGCGCCTTTTCGTCCTTTTTCGTATTGAAATAGTCCGGATGTATGTGCAGCGTATCGAGCAGACGGAACAAATCCGAGAAAAAGCCTTCGCGCTCGCGGAAATTGAGCTGTACGCGCGCCTTATAGCTTGCCTTTACTTCGGTTTTCGCCCATTCAACGTCGATTAGGCGGCCTGCGTCTTCCATAAGGCCCGCAAGGTTCGGACAATCCGACCTATGGATCGAAACGCCGCGCCCGCGGGTTATAAAGCCGACGATCGCGTCGCCTTGCACGGGGTTGCAGCACTTCGCGAAGCGCACGAGCATGTTTTCCTGGCCCTTTACGACGATACCCTCGCCTTTGCGGTTCGCCCTTTCAGGCATAACGGGGCGCTTTTCGATATCCGGCTCGGACTTATTTTCGCGCTTGTATTCCTCGACAAGCCGGGAGAGTACCTGCTGCGTCGATATGCCTCCGTAGCCGACGGCGGCGCATAGGTCGTCGACGGTCGTAAGCGTTAGGCGCTTGAACAGCGCGAGCGTCCATTCGGGCTTGACGAGCTGGGAAAACGTATAGCCGAGGCGCTTGGCCTCGCGCTCGAGCATATCCTTGCCCTTTATGATATTTTCTTCTTTGTATTCCTTGCGGAACCAGGCTTTGATTTTGTTCTTGGCCTGCTGCGTTTTTATAAAGCGCAGCCAGTCGAGACTCGGGCCTGGCATACTGGCGGAGATGAGTATTTCGACGATATCGCCCGTCTGTAAAACGCTGTCGAGCGGTACCATCTTTCCGTTTACGCGCGCGCCGGAGCATTTGTTGCCGACGGCGGAGTGAACCCTATACGCGAAGTCGACGGGCGTCGACCCGGCAGCGAGATCGAATACGTCGCCCTTGGGCGTAAAGACAAACACGTATTCCGTAAAGAAGTCTATCTTCAGCGTTTCGAGGAAATCCTTCGCGTCCTTCACTTCGCTCTGCCAGTCCATGATCTGGCGCAGCCAGTTGAGCTTATTGTCGAGGTCGCTGGAGTCCTCGCGCCGCTCCTTGTACTTCCAGTGCGCCGCTATGCCGTATTCGGCGGCTTCGTGCATCTCGCGCGTGCGAATTTGTACTTCGAACGGAAAGCCATGCTCGCTCATAAGCGTAGTATGGAGCGATTGGTACATGTTGGGCTTTGGAACGGCTATATAATCTTTTATTTTGCCGGGCAGCGGCTTCCAATGGTTATGCAGAAGGCCAAGAATGTGGTAGCAGTCCGCTTCGGAGGTGGCAATAATTCGGATGGCGACGAGGTCGTATATTTGGTCGAACGTTAAGTTTTGGTTTTGCATCTTACGGTAGATACTATAGAGGTTTTTCGGGCGGCCGTGCAAGTCGAGGATTTCGATGCCAGCGCCCTGAATAAGCTCGCGGATCATCTCGATATTGGAGTTGAGCACGTCCTCGCGCTCCTTGCGATGGTGCTCGACCTGCTTTTCCAAAATCGTGTATTCGTCGGGATGTATATGGTAAAAGCAAAGGTTTTCAAGCTGGGATTTCATTTCGCCCATCCCGAAGCGATGAGCGAGTGGAGCGTAGATATCGAGCGTCTCCTGCGCCTTGCGTACGCGCTTGTCGCTGCGGCAGTATTCGAGCGTCTGCATATTGTGCAGGCGGTCGGTGAGCTTTATGATAATCACGCGGATATCCCGCGCCATCGCCAGAAACATCTTTCGAATCGTTTCCGCTTGCTCTTCTTCTTTTGTCGTATGCTCGGATAGGCTGGTTTTTGTCAGCTTTGTAACGCCGTCGACAAGCTCGGCCGTTTCAATGCCGAATTCGCGTTTCAACACGTCGAACGTGATACCGGCGTTATCCTCCAAGACATCGTGCAAAAGGCCCGCGGCGATTGCCGAAGGGTTGAGGTTCATGTCTAAAAGCATATCCGCTACGGCGATAGGATGGATGATATACGGTTCGCCAGAATCGCGCTTCTGACCTTCGTGCGCGGCTTCGGCGAATTCCACGGCGTGCCGGATTGTTTCGACCGCGTCCGCGTCGAACAGCGCGGCGGCTTTTTTTAGAAACGCTCTTTCTTGCTCTTGATAATCCGGCATAACCCCACCTCCTATCCGGAAATCTCCAGAGGCTCT
>DBDD01000284.1:7372-8279 GCA_002293365.1 Christensenella sp. UBA941
GGGTTTTGTGATTACCAGCAAACTTCTTTCTAACCCGTCCACATTTTGATATAATATTTTCGCTCCGTTTAAATTAATTAGCAAAACTAACATATGGCTTGGCCGTAAAATCATAATTGGAGGAGGATACCATGCGCGAACTCGAAGTGTTTTTCGACTACGCTTGCCCATTTTGCCAGATAGGTCATGAATTTCTTGTCGATCTAATTGCGACCCGCCCGGATCTTGAAGTGATTTGGCGGCCCTGCGAAGCTCACCCGCGCCCGGAACGCTACGGGCCGCACAGCGACCTATGCATACAGGGCATGCTGTTCGCACAGGCGCGCGGCGTCAGTCTTTGGGAGTATCACTATCGCATATATCGCGCCGTCCACGAGGAGCGCGTCGATATCGAAAACATCGATGTGCTGGCGAATTGCGTCGCGCATCTGACAGACCCGGCGCCGTTCAAGGCGTCGCTCGCGGCGGGCGAATTCGCCGATAAGGTATGCGGGGGGAACGACTACGCCTACAAACGCTCCGGCGTTTGGGCCGTGCCGTCGTACCGGATGGGCGGCAGGAAGCTCGATTCGATCGAAGGAATCGGCGTATCGAAAAAGCAATTGGCAGCGTTTTTGGATTCGGCGGAATAAACGCATGTAGGGGCGATTCGCAATCGCCCGAAATCTCAAACGTTTTTTTAATCGTGTAATCATGCTCTTTATCCGTTTCCTACTTGACATCGCCTCCAATCGCTGCTAAACTCATGCATAGATAATCTAAGCATATTTTTTCTATGCATAGGAGTGATTTGTATTAACGCAAAAGAACTGATCAAGGGCACGGCGGGCATGCTCGTTCTGCGCACGCTGAGCAGCGAGGCATTACACGGCTACGCGCTCATTCAAAAGCTGCGCGAAAAGTCGGG
>DBDD01000338.1 GCA_002293365.1 Christensenella sp. UBA941
TGCGGGCAAGCGACGATCCCCGGAACGGAAATCTTCCAATTTGCCCGGCGCGAATCCCGCCTCGCCTTTGATGTTTTTCTCTTTGGAACAGCCATCGTACATACACCTCCCGTCGCGTAAAACACGTTTGCCGGTCATTTTCTGTGGACGCAGCCGCCTTCGTTCAAGTTCGTGCCGCAGATTGGGCACAGCCCTTTGCAATCGGGGCCGCACAGGCTCTGGATCGGAAGCGCCAGCAAAACGTGATCTTTTATCATATCCGTAATATCCAGCGAATCGCCCTCGTAGAGATAGATTTCGTCGTCATCGCCGGCCGACTTATGGAACCGGACGTTGAATTCGGTTGCAATCGGCTCCTCCAAAGGCTTCAAACACCGGGCGCACTCGGTTTGAAACGCCGTTTTGAGCGTTCCGCGAACCGATATACCCTCGGCGTCGGCAACGATGCTGCCGCTAACGGAAACCGGCTTAATCAGAACGACTTCTTCAGCGCCAAGCACGAGCGGGCTGAGTCCGGAATTCTCGAATGAAAATCCGAAAGCCTGTCCGGGTGATTTGCGCGCCTCCATAACGGAAATCAGCAAATCTCTACCTCCGAGCGCTATACATTTTACAGGCAGCCCGCTTTTTTGTCAAGTAGGACTCAACTCCCCTGATCGCGCCCCTGATCGCGCCAGAATCAACCAGAATCAACGAATTAACGTCCTCATCACGCTAGAAATACGCTCTATACAGGGTGGCGCGGAAACCCCGGCAATTCTGCCGGCTCATTTTTTAAGCCGCTTGACAATCTCTTCAGTGTCTATGCTTACCCATTTTTCCGAGCCCATTGAAACAGCAAAGTTTACCCAAGCAACGGCTTCATTCGCCATACAAGTATCCCAATCCTCTCTTTCAAAAGCTTCCTGGTGAACGCTTTTAAATTGGACGCACGACGACGAGACAAACGCGTAATCATCTGTTATGCCTCCAAATCCATTCAACGCCCCAAAATAAATGAAACTCGCCGGAAGCCCTTTGTAGTCCATACACACATGGCATGAATATATCTCTATAGAATCCGGCTTCAATATTTTCTTCCGAAGGGTTTTAATACAATCTAGCGCAATGCTTTCTTCCTCGGAAAGCGGAATACAACCAAATGACGTAAATAACAGTGCGACTATGAGGATAACTATGCTGCCTCTTCTAATTAATGCCATTACTCTGCCTCCTACACAGTACAACGGCCCAACTTCTGTCAGGCCGCTGACTTTGCGTATTTTAGCATGCATGGAAATGATGGTCAATCATGAATTAGTAGTTATTATTTGTTATTAAATAACTATATAAGCCGTTTTTCTTCGTGTTATTTAATGAAAAGCTAGGCGCTCATCTCCATAATTATACACATATCGCCTTTACTGCTATTATTTTACATCAACAGCATCCGCGCCATCTCTTTTTGCAGACGCTTGATAATCCGCTTTTCAAGGCGCGATATGTAGCTCTGCGATATGCCTAGTATATCCGCAACCTGCTTTTGCGTTCGCTCGTTGCCTCCCGTCAGGCCAAACCTCAGCTGCATTATCCGCTGCTCCCTCTGCGAAAGCTTGCGCATAGCCAGCGCCAACAATTCTTTGTCGGTTTCGTCCTCTATGTAGCGCGATACGAGGTCGCTTTCGGTTCCCAATATATCCGAGAGCAAAAGCTCGTTGCCGTCCCAGTCTATGTTCAGCGGCTCGTCGAACGAAACCTCGCTTTTGAGCTTACAATTCCGCCGAAGATACATCAATATCTCGTTTTCAATGCAGCGCGAGGCATACGTGGCGAGTTTTATCTTCTTGCTCGTATCGAAGGTATTTACGGCTTTGATCAGCCCTATAGCGCCGATAGAGATCAAATCCTCCACATTTACGCCGGTGTTTTCGAATTTTCGCGCGATATATACGACGAGCCGAAGGTTACGCTCAATCAGTATCTCCTTTACGGACATATCGCCCGCGGCTAAACGAAGCATAACGTCGTTTTCTTCCTCACGCGATAGCGGGAGCGGGAGCGTTTCGCTGCCGCCGATGTAGTAAATGCCTTTTGCCCTGGCTATTTTAAGTACCAGCCAGTTCCTTATCCGCGCGAAGAACAACATAATCTTTCCCGCCTCCATTAATTAAAGCTTTGCCACCATGTTTCGCTAACGACAGCGTCCGTCTGTACGAGCGCCGCCGGCGCGACAGCTACGAACAGCACCGGAGCGTCGCGCCATCGGCCCTGTTCAAACGCCTCAATCTTTTGCGCCTTTACCGCAAACAAAAGCCCCTTCCCGGAAATGCTCGCGTACGGTACCGGCGTCGCCCCCGGCGTATGCTCGTGAATCGAAATGCCCTTGTCCGGCGATATCAGCATCACCGGCCTGCCGGAAAACGGCTCTACGAGCGCGGAGCCCGTATCCAGCAGCGCGTCCAGCTCTATGGCCGTGTCTTGCGCGCTTATACGCAGGCGCGCACTCTTTGCCGACTTTCGTCTGGCTAAAAACGCGCGAAGCCATCCGGGCAAAAAAGCCGCCAGCGCCGCGCCCAAAAGCAACGCGCGTACCGGCGCGCTAATGCCCAGAATGAAGCCGTTCGCGTACCCCCCCAGTAAAGAGACCAGTGCGTAGCACATGCCCCCTATAACGAACGTCGCCGCATAGAAACCAATTGCGGCCCGGCCAGCTTGACGCCAATCCTTCATACGAAACGCGACGAAAATCATCGCGCAAGACGTAAAAAGCTTGGCGGGCATACTAAGCCAGAATCCTCCGAGCGCCAGCGCTGCAAACGCATATGCGCTGCCGAGCGCCGAAGCCGCAGGAAAGCCGAAGCGGCGCTTCACTCCACCCGAAATCGCCTCCGCCGCCCTCAAAATTAAGGCGTTCATGAGCAAATTATCGGTAATGAACAATTCCAGCACAACCCGCATGTATCCGCGCCACCTTCATTTCCAATGAACGCGGTTAGTATAGCATACGAACATTTAAAATAATGTAGAACAAAGATATCGGGCAATGTGGGCTTGTGTCGAGACATGCCGCAAAAAAGAGAGCCCTTTTATATGAAGAAGCGCTATTTATTAAGCTTTTTTCAGCCTAAACGAATCGTCCAGTAAATAAATGAAATCAGCGAAACGGCTCCGAAGATGATCAGCGACTTTCTATAGCGATCCGTTTTGCGCTTGTGCCTGAATATATTGAAAACGAACCCGAACAGGCACAAAAGGAACGTTGCAAGGGATAAATAGCGCGCTACCCCGTAGTAGTAATAGTTCGGCGTAACAACCCTAGTCTCTCCCAGCAGATTCGACAGAGCCCAGCTTCCGCCGCCGCCTTGGGGCGTCGCAAACCCGACGGACACGAAGATCGCAATAATCGCTATCCATGAAATACCGGAGAGTATTTCGATTATCCTCGTAATCCAGTCCTTACCCCGTCTGCGCTCGGTCCAAACTCTTTCGCCCGTGGGAGGCCGATTTTGGTCGTCCATGCCAACCTCCTATACTATACCATCTTCTATCTTCTATAATATACCAGTTGACACGAGTGGTTTCAAGCCAATCATGACCACCACTTCAAG
>DBDD01000182.1 GCA_002293365.1 Christensenella sp. UBA941
GGCTCCTTGCTCGGCATACTGCCCGGTCAGGCGTTTACAGACTTTTTTATGATCGATATCTTGGCGTCATATGAGCTGCCGCCGCTGGATTTCTATATGGACTGGACGTCGCTCGGCGTCGCCGCCGCGCTGTCGGCCGTCAGCTGCGTTGGCACCGTATTGGTAACGCTCCTTCGCGAGATGCGCGTAAGCCCGGCGCAGTGCATGCGCCCGAAGCCGCCGAAGAAAAGCCGCCGCAATATCATAGAGCGCAGCCCCGTTTGGCTGCTGTTGGGCTTTTCGGCCAAGACCGTCGTGCGCAATATCTTCCGGAACCGCATGCGCGCGCTGATGTGCGTCGTGGGCGTTTCGCTGTGTATGGCGCTGGTCGTTACGGGGCTGGGCGCGAGCGATACGTTCAAAACGTTTCAGGAGGATCTTTTCGCGAAGCTATATCGCTACGATCTCCAAGTCGCGCTCGGCGGAGCGGCGTCGGCGCGGGAGGAGCGGCATATCGCCAGGATGGAGGGCGTAAAAAGGCTCGAAGCCGAAATGGCGCTTCCCGCCGAGGCGTTCGCCGATAATTCGCGGCGCGATACGCAGATCCATATATTGGAGGACGAGCTTTCACTGATGGTTATAGATCAGAAGGCGGGCGCTTCTATGACCATGCCGGAGGGAGGCGTATTCGTAGCGCAGCAGCTGGCCGACGAAATGAACCTTTCGCTGGGCGGGGCGCTTACCCTTCGGCCCATCGGCGCGCGCGAAACGTATACGCTGCCCATTATGGGCCTCGCGCCCAACGTCAGCGGAGTCTATATCGGCCGGGCGCTTTGGCGGGAGCTTGGCGAAGGCTACAGCCCGAGCATGCTGTATCTTACGGCGAAAGACCCGGGTGCGCTCAAACGCGCGCTGGATGAATACGACTTCGTGCAGTCCGTTATGCTGAAGCAGGAGCTTGAAGCGGCGATGGAGGAGCAGCTCGCGTCGAATAATATTATTTCGGTCATGATGATCGCCGCGGGGGGCGTATTGGCCTTTGCCGTGCTATATTCGCTGGGCGTTATGAACTTTTACGACCGCATCCGCGACCTCGCTACGCTGAGCGTCCTGGGCTTTTTCCCGAAGGAGATACGGCGGCTGATCTTGTCTGAAAACATGGTCTTCACGATTATGGGCATCGGTTTCGGCGCGCTTTTGGGCCTTCCGCTGCTTATAAACGTTATGGGAGACCAAACGGGCGATACGCTTTTTATTGTGCCGCTGGTTCAGCCCCTGTCCTACGCTTTCGCGGCGGGGCTGACACTCGTATTCGCGCTGCTGGTTAATCTTGCGCTGGGTAGGAAGACAAAGAAAATAGATATGCTCGGCGCGCTCAAGAGCATCGAGTAGGGGGAAGCTGAAATAAAATGCCCATTCAATTTTATCGAGAACTTTAGCTCCGGTAGGGAACCATATTCTTATTCTCCTCCCGCATACACTAAAACAAACCATCCCGGGAGGATTCCAACCTATGGATATTGTCAAGCTCAACCACCGCGGCCCGGTAGTCGTACTATTGCAGCGCGCGCTGACGCGGGCAGGCATATTTTATGACGCCAACGACGGTATTTTCGGCCCGAAAACATTCAAGGCCGTCCAAACGTTTCAGCGCGACTTTGGATTAACAAGCGACGGAATCGTCGGGCCGCGCACATGGAAAGCGCTCAAGCCTCTTCTCGATCGCACAAGGCGCTATAGGATAAAGAGCGGCGATACGCCCGCTTCCGTCGCGGCAAAATACGGACTGACGGATAAGGAGCTGCTGGCGGCGAATCCGGACAGCGCCTTCATTTCGGGAGAAACGATCATAGTACCGGACACGGGCTCCGTTATAAGCTCGGATTTGGCGTACAGCCACAGCGTCATGCTCGCGGACATTTCGGCGTTGCGCATCCGTTACCCCTTCCTCGGCCACGGAACTATCGGTAAAAGCGCCCGAAAGCGCGATATTCCCGTGCTGCGCTTCGGCAGAGGGCCGGTTCGCATATTTTACAACGCCGCGCATCACGCGAACGAATACATCACAACGCCGGTGTTATTGCGCTTTGTCGAAGAGCTATCGAGCTCGGCGGTTAACGCCCGCCGGTTCTTCAAAATGGACGCGCGCAGGCTGCGCGGCGCGATATCGCTCTTTTTGGTTCCGATGGTGAACCCCGACGGCGCCGACCTCGTTACGGGCGCGCTACAAGCGAATACTGAAGCGTATCGTTACGCCGAATCGATCCGGGGCGACGCGCCGTTTCCGCTGGGCTGGAAAGCGAATATACGCGGCGTAGACTTGAATAATAACTATCCGGCGCTGTTTGAAGAGGGCTACGAAGCGAAAACAGAGCTCGGCATAAATTTTCCCGGCCCGCGCGATTATACGGGGCCAAAAGCGCTGAGCGAACCGGAATCGAGCGCCATGGCGCGCCTGACGCGCGAGATTTCGCCGGACATGACTATTGCGCTTCATACGCAAGGGCGCGAGATTTATTATAGGTTCAACGGCACAGAGCCGCCAAACGCGCTGCGAATCGGCGAGGCGATGGTTGCGTCTACGGCGCTCTATACGCTAGCCGACCCGCCGGGGCCGAGCTACGGCGGCTATAAGGATTGGTTTATTCAGGATTTCCGCAAGCCGGGCTTTACCATCGAGCTTGGCTCGGGGCAGAACCCGCTGCCGGTAAGCGAGTTTGATAGCGTATGCCGCGAGAGCGCGCCGATGCTGGCGGCAGGTATATCTCAGATGCTATGAACATGATCGACAACTTACGCTATATAGGCTATAATTACCATATAAAAGTATAATCAAAGCAAGATTAGCGGAAAGGACATCCTACAATGAATTATCGCGCTTTTGGCAAGCTCGGATATAAAGTTTCGGCGCTGGGATTGGGCTGCATGCGGTTCCCCCGCATATACCATGAAGACGGCCCCGCCAGCGTCGACGAGGAAAAAGCGTTTGAAATGATCCGGTATGCCGCCGAAAACGGCGTCAATTACTTCGATACGGCTTTCACCTATCATCACGGCAACAGCGAGGCGCTGCTCGGCGAAGCGCTCGAAACGTACGGGCTGCGCGGCAAAGTCAAAATCGCCACAAAGCAGTTGTACCCTTTTATGAAGACGCAAGGCGATATCCGCCGCAACCTCGAAAGCGCGCTGAAGAAGCTGCGCACCGACCATATCGACATATATTTGATCCACAATATTTCGAGCGCCGATTGGGAAGATATCAAGCGCCGCGATATAATCGGCGAATATGAAAAGTTTCGCTCCGAAGGCCTTATAAACGCCATTGGCTTTTCGTATCACGGGAAAATCGGCCTGTTCAGGGATGTGCTCGGTTTTTACGATTGGGATATGTGCCAGGTACAACAGAATTTGCTGGATTCCGATAAAGAAGTTACGGAAGAAGCGATAGCGCTTGCCGGAGAAAAAGGGCTTGGGCTGGCTATTATGGAGCCGCTAAAGGGAGGCGGGCTTGCCAACGCCCCCGGCGCGGTGGAAAATATCTACGGCGAATATCCACAAAAGCGTACGGCGGCCGAATGGGCGTTCCGCCATTTAATAAACTATCCGGCCATAAGTACTATTCTAAGCGGAATGACGACTATGGAACAGCTAAAGGAAAATATTCAAACCTTCTCCATGCCGGACGCCGTAGCGAACTGCCTTTCCGGCGAAGAAAAGCAAATAATCTTGCGTGCCAAGGCGGCTTACGAGAGCTACGCGTCCATTCCTTGCACAGGATGCGAATATTGCCTGCCGTGCCCGAAGGGCGTGAATATTCCAAAGATATTTTCGGACTATAACGAGGGCGTAATGTTCGGCGATTTTAGCCAGCCGAAGCGCGCGTATATGTTTCAGGGCAATGGCAGATCGAGCGCGGACTATTGCGAAAAATGCGGCGTATGCTTGAAGAAATGCCCTCAAGGCATCGATATTCCCGACAAGCTGATGGCTGCGCACGATGCGCTGACCGGATGGGTAGAATAGAGGCCGATTAACCTGCGATTAATGCGTCGAACTTCGTCGAAATAAGTAAACCACAATATGTTGCATAGCGAACGCCTTTGTGATACAGTATGTATTGGGTATAAATATATCCACATACAATACTTATTGTGAATCGGGGTGCGTTATGAAAAAGCCTACCGGCAAAAAGATGACTATCGTATTTGCTGCGTTGTTTGCGCTGAGCCTGTTGTTCAGCCTTTCGTCCTTTGCCCAGACGACATATTCCGTGAGTTTGTCCGAATATCCCAAGGGGGCGGGCTATGTTCAAGGCGGAGGCAGCAACTGGACTGCAGGCGTTAAGGTTACCGTTTACGCATCACCGTACGGAAACAACCGCTTCGTATGCTGGACGGAAAACGGAAGTTTCGTTAGCGCTAACCCAAGCTATACCTTCGACCTAACCCAAGACCGTACCCTAGTCGCGCAATTTAGCAACGGCTACGGCAGCTCATACGGCAATAACAACTCGTATGGCTACGGAAACCAATATCTCTACGACAGCAACGGCAACTACAACCCCTACGGCTACTACGACGCCAACGGCAATTACATCCCCTACAACAACAACGGCAGTTATGACGCGTACGGCTACTACGACGGATACGGCAACTATATCCCGTACAATAACAACGGCAATAACACTCCGTACGGCTACTACGATAGCAATGGCAACTATATCCCCTACAACAACGCATACAACAGCAATCCATACGACTATAGCAACATATTAGGCCCCTACGGCTACGGCACGTATAACTACAATAATCCCTACGGCTACAACAACGCTTACGGCACGGCGTACAACAACCCGTATGCCCAGCCCACGCCGACGCCCGCGCCGACTCCAACGCCGACTCCGTATCCAGCCCAGGTAGTACCCGCACAGACGCTGCCCGCGCCGATCCCATCAGCAGGATTGCAGCAACAGGGCGAGGTAATTGTAATGGGAAGGGTCTTGGGCGACGATGTAATCGTCCGAGGCGAGGCCTCCTCGAAGGGCTCCTCGCTGGGCACGCTGCAAAACGGGGACGACGTAACGGTACTAGGCTACCAGAATGGATTCATGATTGTTAAGTGGGACAATGCGGCGGGTTATGCGTATGTTTCAGCCGACAATTTAAACGTAACGTTCGCAACCCCGCTCGAAATGAATATCACAGGCCGCGTATATGCCCAGTCGCGCATGAATACAGCGAGCAAATATCGTATCGAGACGCTGAATAAGGGCGACACGGCGCGCTTTACGGGCAGGTATAAGCAATGGTGGGTAATAGAAACCTCGGAAGGTACCGGATACGTTAAAAACGTGAAATATATAGAGCAGCCGTGATGAAAAGAATATAAAGCTTTGCGGAAGGGGCGAATTATTTTCGCCCCTTCCGGATTTCTATTCCACGGACGGCAGCGACAGCGCAATTTGATTGCGCTGTTTGTTTTTGCAGTATTGTGAAAGGCTCGCCGTTATGTAATCCGGCGAGTCTATTTTTACAACGTTTTTCACTATTTATCACGCAACAGTAATAACAACCTTGCCGCACGGATGCCCCGACTTGACGCGCCGCAAGGCGTCCGCCGTAGCATCAAGAGAGTATCGGCTGTCGATTATAACTCTCAATTGCCCGTCCTCGATTAGCTTATTGATTGCCAGTAGATTGTTGCCGTTCTTATTATTGGCCGAGCAAAGCTTGATTTCCTTGCCATCACGCTTCCCCGCCAGATTATAGCTGACCATATGCCCGATCGACATTCAAATACCTCTCCGATAGGCACATCGAATACATTCGCTATGCGGCAATTCCTTTGACGGATTGGGTTCATTCTGTCCAAAATGCGGTTCGCCTGTTTAGAACGCTAATTAAGAAAGCGGCAACAGCGATAGCCCAATCTGATTGCGCGCCTTATTCACCTCGACTACATAGCAGGTGATATTTTCCCCCACTTTAAGCACCTCGCTCGGATGCGAGATGCGCCTTTTCGCCAGCCGCGAAATGTGTATAAGCCCGTCTCTATGTACGCCGATATCCACGAACGCGCCGAAATCAACGACATTGCGTACTGTTCCCTTAACCTCCATGCCGGGAGTAAGGTCGTCCATGCTCACGATATCCGTGCGCAATACGACGGGCGGCAAGTCGCCGCGCGGGTCGCGTCCGGGCTTAAGCAATTCTGAAAGTATGTCCTTCAGCGTCGGCAGCCCAATACCCAGTTCGCCAGCGAGCTTATCCTCGGGATACGCCGCGGCCTTTTCGCGGATATCATCGATATCGCGCGGCGATTTATAGCCAAGCTTGCGCAAAAGCGCTTCCGTTACGCCGTAGGATTCTGGATGTACTGCGCTGCGGTCGAGCGGATTCTTGCTTTCCGGCACGCGTAAAAACCCCGCGCACTGTTCGAAAGCCTTATTCCCCAGCTTGTTAACCAGCTTCAGCTCCGCGCGGCTGCCGAACGGGCCGCTTTTTTCCCGGTAAGCAACGATATTCCTCGCCAGCGCAGGCCCAATACCGGCAACGTACGACAACAGCGGCGCGGAGGCCGTATTTACGTCCACGCCCACGGCGTTTACGCAGTCTTCGACTACGCCGCCGAGCGCCGCGTCAAGCTGGGCTTCCTTCATGTCGTGTTGATACTGCCCGACGCCGATAGCCTTCGGGTCGATCTTCACGAGCTCCGCCAGCGGGTCTTGGAGCCTGCGCGCAAGCGAAACGGCGCTGCGCAGCGAAACGTCCATGGAGGGGAATTCCTCCGCCGCTATTTTCGAAGCGGAATAGACCGACGCGCCCGCCTCGTTTACGATCGTATAGCCTACGTTTGGCGCGCTCTTCAATGTTTCGGCGACGAAGCGCTCCGTTTCGCGCCCTGCCGTGCCGTTGCCGACGGCGATGGCCGTGATGTTATATTTTTTTATCATTTCGAGCACGCGCGCTTTTGCCGCGGCGACCTTGCCTTGTTCCGGAAGCGGATAGATAACCGCCGTTTCCAAAACGCGGGACGCGCCGTCCACGACGGCCGCCTTGCAGCCCGTGCGGATACCGGGGTCGAGCGCGAGGACGGTTTTGCCCTTTACGGGCGGCTGCATCAAGAGATTGCGTAAATTTTCGGCGAAAACGCGAATGGACGAATCTTGAGCCCGCTCCGTCAGGCCGCTGCGCGCTTCGCGCTCCATCGACGGGAAGATCAGGCGCGCATAGGCGTCCTCCGCAGCTTCGCGCACGGCCCCCGACGTAATGCTGCCGGGGCGCACGAACGCAGCGTAAAGGATATCCAGCGCGTCGCGCTCGTCCAGTTCGACCCTAACCTTCAAATAGCCCTCGGCCTCGCCGCGGTTTACGGCGAGTATACGGTGCCCCGCTACGGAGCGGAGCGGCTCGGCGTAGTCGTAATACAGCCGGTAGATCGAATCGTCCGGGCCCCCGCGCGAAGCGAGCTTCCCGCGCTCTAAGAATACGGCGCGCAAGCGCTTGCGGATATCCGCGTCGTCGCTAAACTGCTCGGCCAGTATGTCCTTGGCCCCGGCCAGCGCCTCTTCCGGCGTGTTTACACCTTTTTCCTCGTCCACATACGGCCAAATAAGGTCTTCGAGCGTTCCCGATATTTTGTTTTGCAAGAGCAATATGGCTGCAAGCGGCTCGAGCCCCTTTTCCCGCGCGACGCTCGCGCGGGTCTTGCGTTTGGGCTTATACGGACGGTAGATGTCCTCTAGCTCGGCCTGCGTTTTGGCGGCGCCGAGCTTTGCGCTTAGCGCCTCGTCCAAAACGCCTTGGGATGAAAGAGAGGCGCGGATATCGTCGCGGCGCTTGTTCAGCGCGCGGACGTATTCGAGCCGCTCGGCGATTTGCCGGAGCTTTTGGTCGTCCAGCTCGCCGTGCCGCTCCTTGCGGTAACGGGCGATAAACGGGAGCGTATTGCCCTCGTCCAGCAATTCGATTAGATTGTCGGCCTGCCATGGCGCTATGGAGAATTCCTGGCAAATCGTTTGGGCTTCGGTCATGGAGGTATCCTTCTTTCGTATATGTTAAAAGCTTTATGGCATTTGCTCGACTATGATTATACACGACCACGTCCCTATAGCCAATATGCCTGCTATGCGTTTATGAGTTGACATGAAATCTCTGCTTGTTAGAATGGTAAGGGATTCAATATTTTTAGAACAGAGAGGTCGATTATGAAAGACGCCACCGAAACACTGTTTCAAACACGCGAAGCCTTCCGCGAGAGGCTTGATGCGAATTTAAGGCCGATGTAGGAGGTGTGTAACTAACGATGAGAGATTTGCCCATAAGGAAATGAGACTACAGGGCCATGATTATTCGTCGAAGGGCGCTTATTTTATTTGGCAAAAGACTTACCATGACCATATTATCCGAAATGAAACCGAGTATCAGCGTATATGGCATTATATAGATGTTAATCCTGATAAATGGCCGCAGGATATGTATTATGTACCATAATATAAATTCCACATATACAAATAATAAAGGAGGTAATACAACAAAAGGGGAGTGATAGTTTGAAACCACAGAATAAATTCTCCCGCGCCGCGGTCGTCTTGGCTTTCGCTTTAATCATGGCCGTTACGGGCATATCGGCGCACGCCCTCGAAGGGTGGGGCGTCCACTTTGAAAACCCGGGGAGGCCGCCCGTCGGCAACGCGACGAGCGAGTACCTGGAAAAATATAACGCAGCCTATTTGGGCGATGTAAACCAGAAGAAGATATTTTTAACGTTCGACGCGGGCTACGAGGCGGGCTATACGCCTAAAATCCTCGACACTTTGAAAAAACACGACGTAAAAGCCGCGTTTTTCCTCGTCGGCAACTATTTGAAAACCGAGCCGGACTTGGTGCGGCGCATGTGCGACGAGGGTCATACCGTCGGCAACCACACCTTCCGTCATCCCGATATGTCCAGAATATCCGAGCTGAGCGCGTTCAAGAAGGAAATCGAAGAGCTCGAAGCGCTCTATAAGGAGACGACCGGGAGCGAAATCGCGCGCTTTTACAGGCCGCCAGAAGGAAAATATAGCGAGAAAAACCTCGGCCACGCCAAGGAGCTGGGCTATAAAACCGTTTTCTGGAGCCTCGCGTACCGCGATTGGAACAGGGACAACCAGCCTACGCGAAAGCAGGCCTTTGAAAAGCTTTTGCCGCGAATACATCCCGGCGCGATAGTGCTATTGCACTCGACGTCCAAAACGAACGCCGACATCCTTGACGAATTGCTTACGATATGGAAGGGCGAAGGATACGAGTTTGGCACGCTGGCCGAGCTGTAATTTTATATCGGAAATGCGAAAACGGAGAATATTCTTCGCCGCATAACGCATGATAATCCTATACGACGAAGAAAGGAGCGGTTGTGCTAATGGCGAAGAACGCAAAGAATTGCGGCTCGACCAACAAGAAGGGCTCGGCTTACCAGGGCGCGAAAAAGAGTACGAGCAGAGAAACCGACTAGCATGAACGACAAAAAAGCGGCAAACGCCGCTTTTTTGCTATATATCTTGGCTGAGGCGGCTGCATTGCGGGCGGGGATGCAACCCCGCCCCTACGCAATTTATGTCTCGCGCGCCCAAGCGCCCGACAATTTCTTTTCCAGAAACGCCACGGCGTAGTACATAAGCGCCGCGGCGGCGCAGAGGATCACAATGCTCGCCATGACGAGATCGAGCTTAAAAACCTGCCCGCCGTAGACGATAAGGTATCCGAGCCCCTCTTTAGAAACGAGGAATTCTCCGACTATTACGCCTACCCACGACATCCCCACGTTCAGCTTCAGCGTAGCCATGAGCGCGGGCACGCTCGCCGGTAGGACGACCATAGTAAGCATCTGCATGCGCGAAGCGCCCAGCGTTTTCATGAGCATAAGCTTTTCCGCGCTGACCTCACGGAAGCCGACAAGCGCGTTCATAATAGTTACCACAAGCGATATAAGCAGCGCCATCATGACTATCGCGCCGTAGCCCGCGCCGATCCAGACTATAAGTATAGGGCCGAGCGCGATTTTCGGCAGCGCGTTCAGTATTACGAGATACGGGTCGAGTACGCGCATACACGTCGGGAACCACCAAAGCACGATCGCGATTAGCGTTCCCGCCAGCGTGCCTAATATGAAGCCGACGATCGTCTCTGTAACGGTGACGAGAATATGCTGGAACAGCGAGCCTTCGGAGTAAAGGTTCGCGAGCGTGCTAATAATACGCGACGGCGAGCTGAAGATAAACGAATCCAGCCAGCCTAATTGCGCGGAGAGCTCCCATAGCGCGATCAGTCCGATAAGGATCATCAGCCGCCAAACTGTAACGAGCGTATCAGTGCGCTTTTGGGCGCGGAGGTACGCGGCATGCTCCTCGCTGACGTCGGCAGATGTAGGGGCGGCCTTTGGCC
>DBDD01000318.1 GCA_002293365.1 Christensenella sp. UBA941
TACTCACTGTACAGTTTTCAAGGTGCGCTCCCCGAAGGGCGAGTGCTATTGTATCACGTCGCCCTCCTTAGTGCAAGTACTTTTTTTACAAACCTTTTACGATGCTAAATAATCCGTTTTTTCGCCCGTTTTAGACGCTTTTTTCGGAAGCTTTGCGCATACCGATGGTCAACGGAAAGCAATATATCCTACGCAACGAAAATAAATCGGGCTAGCCTAAGCCAAATCCGGAATATTCGTGGCGAAAATGTCCGAGTTTATCTCATTAAGCATGCGAAGACCGTACTCATTTATAAAATCATACCTATTGTCTCGCATTGATACAAATCCATTACCTTGCTTTAATACTTCTACTTTCAAAACCACATGATTGTTCTTAATTATATTCCTCATGCCGCGAAGAGCGGATAGCTCATGCCCTTCGACGTCAATTTTAACAAACACCATAGCGTCCGCAAGGTTCGGAAACATCGTATCCAGCGCCGTGCATTCAATCTCCTTGCGTCCTTTATCCGAAATGAACGCCATGCCCCGGTTGTCTTGATAGTCAAGGCTCGATGAAATCCTTACCGTACCGGTATTGTCGGAAACGGCCAAATTGTACGCATTGATATCTATCGCCCCGTTAAGAAATATCTGCGCCTGAAGCTGGGAATAGTTATACGCGTCCGCTTCAAAGGCATGAATTTCGTCGAAAAGCTTCGACGTCCACGCGTGCAATGTATACAGTCCGAAATATGCGCCTAAATCGAAGAAAAACTTCCTTTTTCCGCTTCCATGCGGCCATAAAGCCGAAAAATAGTCGATCTCGCCTTTTTCCCAGTAGCCTTCGCTTAAAATAGTCCGATCCACCAGCGACCGGTCGTCGAGCAAAAGCTTCAAGCCTTGGTAATCGTAGATACGAAAGTTTTTATAATTATCCATTTAGCCCTCCATTTAAAGAATTGTATAAGCGCGCATTATATTATTGTATGGAATGCTATTTCATTATGTTAAGGCTGTTTACGCATGCGTTAAGCCGGATATTGCCGCAGTAATTCATTTTATCCGGCAATTGGACATCCTGCATACGCGCGTTTATACTGTTTATGTAATAGATGAGGAGGCCGAAGATGAAACAAATAGCGATCATAGGATTTGGCAACGTAGGCAAGTGCGCGTATGAAGCGCTCCAAAGCGCCCCGGATATGGATCTTCGCTGTATCGTAGAAGCGCCGGGCGTTCCCGTCCCGCCAAGCTTAAGCGGGCTCTGGACAACCGATACAAAGGATATCCGCCGCTTTGGCGACGTAGATTGCGCTATACTCTGCCTGCCGTCGCGCATGTGCCCGGACGCCGCCGAGGAGCTCATGAAAATGGGCGTTTCCACGGTTGACGCCTTCGATATCCACACGGAGATTTTAGAAACGAAGCGCCGCCTGGACGCCGTCGCAAAGCAACATGGCGCGAAGGGCGTTATCTCCGCCGGGTGGGATCCCGGCAGCGACTCGATTATTCGCGCGCTTATGGAGGCCATGGCCCCGCGCGGCCTTTCCTATGTCGATTTTGGGCCGGGCATGAGCATGGGGCATTCCGTCGCTGTAAAAGCGATTGAAGGCGTGGAAAACGCCCTTTCGATGACTATACCGGCGGGGGCTGGCGTGCATCGCCGCATGGTCTACGTACAGCTAAAGCCTGGCGCGTCTTTGGAAAAAGTCACGCAGGCGATTTTAAACGATCCGTACTTTGTACACGATGAAACGCATGTAGAGCAGGTAGGCGACGTGTCGGCGCTCCTCGACATGGGGCACGGCGTACATATGACCCGCAAGGGCGTTTCCGGCAATACGCACAATCAGCTCTTCGAGTTTTCCATGCGCATACACAATCCGGCGCTGACCGCCCAAATGCTCGTAAACGCGGCGCGGGCGGCGCTAAAGCAGCCGCCCGGATGCTATTCCCTAATCGAAATCCCGGTTATAGACCTTTTGCCGGGCGATAGAGGCGAGCTTATTCGCCGGTTGGTTTAGAAGATAACTTGGAAAATTACAATAGCGTACTTTTCGCCGCCCCTACCGCCTTACGAGCTTCCCCGTACTATAGATATCGTACGATGAAGATACGTTTGCCCCGTTCGGTACGTTCGGGCGCGTGCTGAAGGTGACAATATTCCAAGAGTAGCCTGGCGCTTCGATAGTGCCGTGGCCGACGCCGTCCTCGCCTATGGTGACGATAGTTGAACGGCTTTCGTTCATCTGGACGGTAACGGTTTTCCCTATCATATTGGTTTTTGCGTTTGTGACGATTACTTTAAACGCAAAGGTATCGCCGGTTTTTTGGACGTCGTAGAGGACGGCTACTATGGGGGTGGGGGTGTCCTTTTTAGGCGTTTTGTCCTTGTCTTTATCCTTGTCCGCAGCCTGGCCGGGGCGCGCGGGGTCGGGGTCGGGGTCGGGGTCGGGTTCTTCGAGGGAGATGATGGAGAGATAGAAGGGCCCTTCGTGATCTCCAATATCTCCAAATGTTACTTTATCAACTTCTTCTGCGGCCTCTTCAGTCTCGCCCTCTTTCTGAATTGCGCTGCCGATTACATTGAGCTCATCGCAGCTCAGAGCCCAAGTGCCGGAATCCCCGCCTTCTAAATTAATAGTGAGATTTGCGCCGTTTCCGGCGTTAATGCTGATTGCGTCTCCAGTCGCAATGATGCCATTGCACGTCATGCTAGTGCTCCCGCCAATATTCAAATTCACTGTGCCGCTATCGATATTTACGTCTCCATTGGCTGAGATGCCACTCACACCGCCGACGTGTCCTGCGTGAACGATATTCAAAGTGCCGCCGCCTGAAATTTTCAGGGGGCCGTCTATTAATATGACAGAACCGACTTCGTTGTAAGTTACGGTATTGTTGCCCGCAAGCACGATGTTCAGGCCCAGGCCCTCGGTTTTAATCGGCCCGCCTTGGTAGCCCGTGAGCGTCAGGGTGTTGGTAGCGGGGTCGTATTCGGCTGTGCCCCCGCCTACGCCTACCGTAAAGTCCGGATCAGTTAGAATGTCCGTACCGCCGTCAACCGTGATGCTTGCGCCCGCCGGGAAAGTATACGCCGTCGCCTCGGCCCTGTAGACCTTGTATTTTATGCCCGTAGCGTCTCCGTCGTAATCTTCAAGCGCTTTGCTCACAACATTCCAGGAAGCCGTATTATCTATTGCTATCGTCGCGGTTACGTCCGTGCCGGTATCATATGCCGGAGCGCCCGCGACAGGAAGCTGGAGAATATTCCGTACGAGGTAAACGATATTCGTCCAGTTGGATAAGTTGCCCGCAGCCGTGGTATCAACAAGACTATCGTTGGAAGTCTCGTAAGCCCCCTCGGCCAGTAAAATTGAGTTCAACGTCGTGTCGGGAGCGAGATCAAGAAGCAGCGCTTTGTATTCCGGCTCAATGTTCAATAAATTGATCACGTCGTCGGCGATGTATAAGCCGTCGGAATACACGTACTCGAAAGTGTTAACCTCCGTGCCGTTTTGCATTATTGAGACGGCGCCGACGTAGATATTGCCGCCTGTGAGGATGACGGGCGGGGGCCCGGGAGGGCCGATGTAGACGTACGCTTTGCTTACGCCTCCTCCGCTGATCGTTACCGCGTCGACTGTTTGCGCGCTACCCGCGTCGTTTCCCTCTTTTATTAGAGCGTCGCCAGTAATGCTAACGCCGTCGACAGGTTTGCACCACAAAGCAGCGTCAATATCCGCAGCCACGCTGACAACGAGCTCCGTACCTCCGGCCATGTCAATTGCAATAGTGCCATTACTGCCAAAACTTATTCCGCGTTCGTTTCCGGTTTTATTTACGCCGATGTTTACCAAAGCGCCGTTCCGAATATATAATGTCTTATCAGCAGCCCCAATATTAATACCAATAGCTGAAAATCCGCCGAGGCCGCCGGCTGCAATTGTAATATCGACGTCGCCCCCGGATATCGTTGCATCGTTTTGACAATATATACCAGTAATGCCGCCCGAGCCTAATATTATATCTATATCGCTGTTTATAAGGCTTACGCCCCCGGCGTTGCGTGTTTCTATGCCGTTGCTGCCGCCAGCGCCCGTTTGTATATAGACCGTACTGCCTTCGATATTTACATTCACGCCACAGATTCCAGTTTGAAAGACGGGGCTTCCTGCTGTAGATATAGCGACTTTGCCGCCATCTATAGTTACGTCGCCTTCGGCATAAATACCATAATTATCGCCCGTGGTTTGACTATTTATTAAGGTTAGCAAGTAGCCGCCTGTGATTTCTAATGAGCCGCCTTCCACTTTAAATGGGGGCGTAGTTAGAGTATTTCTTACGGTACTCGCTCCGTCAACCTGTATCTTCAAATCCATACCTTCGGCTACAATCGCGCCGAGATCGTAGCCGTCCAGCGTCAGTGTTTTGGTGGCATGGTCGTACTGTGCGGCGGGAATGCTATTCACTGTACCCACTGCTTCGGCTCCGCCGGTTACATAAGCCACGCCGTTCACCCACAGATTGCCGGAGGGCACGGCGGGGCCGATGTAGACGTAGGGCTTGCTGCTGTGCTGCCAAGTTTCGAACGTGTTTAGCGTAAGCGACGGCACAGTCGCGCCGGTCGCGCTATCGCCCTCTCTGAAGGTCGCGCTGCTGCCGGTGACGCTGACCGGGCTGCCAAGCAATGCGGCGGAGTGAGTGGCCGCGCCCGAAGCGTCGATAGTCAAAACCGCACTGTTCGCGTTTATCGTAACCGGAGCGGTGCTGTTCGCGCCGATTCCGTAGTTATAGTTATTTGCTCCTGAGCCGTTCGCCAAATCGATGTTTATCGTGCCGCCCTGGATGTCCACGCCGCCGCGAGCGCCGAATATCGCGTAGTTTGTCCCGGTCGTTCTTTGGTGGTTGATGTTCAGCGTGCCGCTGCCGGAGATCGTCACTTTATTATTGTCGGCTGCGTCTATTCCGACGGCGGTTATGTCCGCGCCGTAGGTAATGGTATTGTTGCTGCTGGGCGCTAGTACGATGTTCAAGTCCATGTCGTCGGCGAGAATCGCGCCGCCGGTGTAGCCGTTAAGCGTTAGTGTGTTATTGAGGGCGTTGTAGGTAACCCCTGTGGGCTTTTCGGCTGCCGTCTCCGCGCTGTTCTGTACTATGACAACGTTGTTTACCGTGAGCTTGCCGCTGGGGGCGGGGCCGATGTAGACGTACGAGACGCTGCGGCTGGTCAGACCGCTGGTGCCGTTGCCGACGACAGTTCCCGGGTATGTGCCCGCTCTTACGATTGCGCCCGCGTCGGCGCTTACAGAGCCGAAATACAAGGCGCGGGTGATTGTGTTTGTATTGATTTCAAGCTCCGAGCCGAAATTGGTTTCTACGTATATACTTCCGGTCACAGCTACGCCGTCGGATGTCGCTCCCGTTGTAACTACTTCGACATTAACGGACGCGCCGAATTCGATAGACAAATCGCCGCTTTGCAGACTTATGCCGTCCGTCCCGCTTGTGGTGTCGAGCAAGGAGATATTGACCTCAGCGCCGAGTATTGTCATGTCGCCGGAATATACATCTATGCCGGTAGGGCCTGAAAAACCCGATACAGCAGGCGGTCCCGATATTGTTATGTTGATTTCTCCGTCGGTTATCATTATATCGTTTTCGCTAGATATGCCATAAACGTAATCGCCGTCAACCATGTTTATATCGATGCGCTCGCCGCTGCTTATCGTTAACTTTCCATAAGAGCGTATGCCATAAACTTGGCCCCGGCCATTCTGCATATCTATATCGACAGCGCCCCCGATTATCTCCAAATCACTGGTTCCGTAGTCCGCGCTATTCAATATCGCGCTGTTATTTCCTGTGGTTGTGACTTTCAGCGTAGTCCTGTAGTCGCCGTCGATGATCAGGTTACCGGCATCGCTGTATATGCCTTTGGCGGCGATGGCGTTAATCGTGAGGCCGGAATGCTTAACAGTCAAATTCATGCCTTCCGCAATGATTCCGCCTGTTCCGGAAGCTGGCGCGATAGTTTGGTTTGGCTTCATAGTCAAGGTATAGTCGTAGTCTCCGGTTTTTGTGATAGAATCTACCGAGTCGGGCAAGCTTTGCGCGACAAAGTCAAGCAGCACCGGCTCGCCGCCAACACGTAAGTCGCCGTCCGCCGCCTTCGCTTCCCCCGGCATCAAAACCAACACCAAGCACGCCGCCGCCAAACCGACAAGCGCCGTCAGCGTCTTCCGAATAATCCCCATCATCTTATCCTCCCGCGTATCAAAAAACTTGATTATTGCTTATCCTGTAGGCGCGTACTGCGCGCCCGCGACGATTATGAATGTCTGGCATTGGGGTCGACCACCCCGGCCCTTCGGGCCACCCCTCCACGGAGGGGAATTAACGCAATCGGCCCACGCGTCCCTATTCCCCTCCTGTGGAGGGGTGCCGCCCGCAGCAAAAAACCTTAATTTTTGAGCTACTATTTTCCATTGAGAAATTTGACCATAAAGCATACACTAAGACATAGGTATTCCAATGACTGAAAAACGGCGCTCCACAGTCATTTATGAAAAGCCTCTTTATATATAGAGTAGGCTCCTTAGCAAGGTTAGACAATACGGGTTTTTCGTTGGGGTGACGTTTTTCAGTGTTGGTTTTTCGTTGGGTATGCCCCATTTTAGGGCATTATTCGATTTGGCTATCGTAAAAATACTGGCTATTGCTATCGTTGCGTGATACAATTTTATAAAGCAGCTAATCGAGAGGTCACGACAGCTATGATGCGCCTGAACAGACATTTTTGGATATATCTTCTATGCGGCACTCTATTTTTCATATGGCAAACGTCCAATTCACTCGCCATCTATTATATGCCAGCGTTGACTAATATAGTGTACAGCGTCTTCGCCGCCCACTACGTCGCCGGGGGCATTGGGCTTGTTGCGGTCGGCTTGCTCTGCGATAAAGTTATCCGCTCTGACAAATCGCGCCGCCTGCTCGCCGCCGCGCTTGCGGCGCTAAGCTTTGTATGCGTCCTGTCGCTGTGCTTTATCGATAACGCGGCGCTCTATATACCCGTCTTCGTTATAGGGACGTTCTTGGGCTTCGGCGTAAACGGCGTAATACTGGGCGGGCTTTTCGTGTCCTTGCCCCAAGCGCACAAGGCGCTGGGCTTCGGCTTGGCCTTCGCGATAAACGTGCTTTTGCGCCTGCCCATAGACCTTGCTATCGCGAACGGCACGGCGAATAACGTCACATACAGCGCCTTCGCGGCGGCGGCCATGCTCCTGCTTTTTGCCGCGCTTTTAGCCAAGCCCGTCGCGCTATGCTTTTCAATCCATATTGAAGAATTCGACCACGAGCCTATGAAGATAGGAAAAGACTCCGGGCTTATGTGGATAGCCGTCGCCTGCGGGACGGTCGTTTATATCTCGTTCGGCATCTTCGACAGATTAGCCTCCGCGGCTCACTTTCAAATCAATTCCGCGCTTGTGCTCCGGCTTACCCAAAGCCTTTCCGCCGTCGCTGCGGGGCTTATCTGCATGCGCTTCGGCTACTATTCGTCGTTTATTTCCAGCGTCTCTTTTTTAGGTATAGGCACGTTGGCCTATCTATTCGGATGGAACGGCACTATAGGCGTAGTGTGCGGCTGCGCGACGTTCACAGGCTTTAGTTTATTCTATCATCCGTTGCGCTCCGTCTTCGCGGAAATCGGCAAGCATGGGAAATATCCGTATACCGTCGCGGCCTTCGGCTTCGCGCTATACTTCATAACGCAAGTACTGGGGATTCCCATAGCCGACTTGATGGACAGCGTTGGCAGAGACGGCGGTACGGTGATACACGTCGCGCTGTTTATGCTATCCATACCGCTGATTATTCTGTTGTTCTACAAGCTCCGCAACGCCTACACTGTACGCCAGGTTCTTCCCTCCCCCGGCGCTTCGGAAACAGTCCGGCGCGCCGACGCAGTCGATGCTCTCCCCCTAACGCGCCGCGAAAAGGAAATCCTGCGCATGATATTGCGAGGGAAAATATCCCGCGAAATATCGGAGACGCTTTTCATTGCAGAATCTACGATAAACTGGCACGTCGTAAACATACTCAAAAAGACGGGGATCGATTCAAGGGCGGAGCTGAAAAACGTTTTCGGAGCAACTGAGCATTAAGAAAGGTCGTGACGGCTATTGTGCTAAAAGACAGATATTCTTGGGCGTATATTTTTTGCAGCATTTTTTCAAACATAGGTTTTTATTGCGCCGCATTGAGTTCCAATCTTCACCCTCTTTACGGATACATCACCAATGGCGAACTGTTTTACCGCCTCTATACCCCCTATATAATAGTGGGCGGATGCGGCTTTATCCTTGGCGGCCTATTCTTCGACCGGATCTTGAAAAACAATCCTTCCCGATGGCGTTTCAGCATAATACTCTCCGCCATAACCGTCGTCCCGCTTGGGCTTAGGATGCTGACGGACTCTTACGTTCTCTATTCAATATGCACTCTCGTCTACGGCTTTCTCGGCTTTGCGGTAAGCGGCGTGGTTTTAGGCGGCCTGTTCAATAGGGTATCCTATAGGCTAAAGCCGCTGACCTACGGCATATCATTCTGCGCCGCCGCGCTTTTGCGCTTTCCGTTCGACCTTCGCTATCAAGGCGGCGGAGAGGGCTCGTCGTTGATTTACGGCATACTGGCGATAGCGGGATATCTTTTATACTGCGCGGCTGTGAGCCTAAAGCCGTTTAAGCGGGCGTTCTCCGAGCCGGAAACGTCTGTGGTAAAGAGGGTATCGGCGTCCGGCGCGGACAACAAGCTGCTTATTATGGCCATAGTATCTTCCATCATTGTCTATCTGCTGTTCGGCGTTTACGACGTCCTGTCCACAAATTCGCCGATCATAGGCGATTATATTACCTATGTCCGTATACTTCAGCTTTTCGCGCCCGTTTTGTGCGGGCTCGTCTGCCTGAAATTCGGGCATTATCCGTCCGTTTTGATCAGCATCTTTTTGCTCGGCATGGGGTCGCTGGCCGCGATATTCTCGTTCAGCGGCGTCGCCGCCTTAGTGTTGTCGCTGATGAATATGGCGGGTATCAGCTTCTTTCAATATCCCGTGCGCTCCCTCTTTGCCGACATAGGGACGCGCGGGAAATATCCTTATACTTCGGTCGCCGCCGGTTTTGGCATCTACTATATAACGTTGGGATTCGGGCCTGTTATCGGCGATACTGTTCAAGCGATGGGCCAAACGGGCGGCGTTGCGCTTTACATCGCGATGTTTATGGTATCGGTGCCGGTAGTCATGCTGTTTTTTGCCATGCTGCGCAGCAGCGGCTCCGCTTCGGCGCAGCTTTCCATCGCCGCCGCTGCGCAGCTTTCCGTCGCCGCGCCTGAGCCAAAGCAGAATACGAACGTCGATGAGCTCCCCTTAACGCGCCGCGAAAAGGAAATCCTTCGCTTGATATTGCAAGGGCTGATATCCCGCGAAATCGCGGAGGCGCTTTTCGTCTCCGAATCGACGATAAACTGGCACGTCGGCAACATACTGAAAAAGACGGGGAACGACTCAAGGGCCGCGCTAATAAAAAGCTTTAGCGGCGAAACGGAATAGCCCTAACGCTCGGGGCGAAAACCCGCGTCAACCGTCCATACAAACAGCAGCGGCAGCATCATAAGAATCGGCAGATAATACCGCCAATAGCCGTTCACAGGCGACGCAATACAGGTAAACAGTGTCAAAAGCGCCGGAATGAAGCCAAATAGATAAAAATTCTTTTTCTTTCTGCAAAGAAATAGAGCAAACAGCAGCAAGATCCACGTAATGCAGCCCTGATTGATGAATATGCCAATCAGCGGGGCTTCCATAATATCCGTCAGCCCCAGATAAAGCGGAAATCTGGCCTCGGCCCTGGCCTTGGCGTTTTCAAAGGAAAACAGCGGGTCGTCCGATAGCCGTATTTCTATTAAATCGGCGCTGTCGTTGTACCCCGTAGGGCAAAAATACGCGTAGGTATTGTTTAGCGTGGCCTGAATATATGTACCGGGATGCCGGAGGAACATCGCCCACCACGCCTCAAAATACGCTGGCAGCGCTTCGTCTTGGCCCTTATAGGTGAATTTAACAGGATCGGACAAATGCGGGTCATAAAGCTCCGCTATATTCTCGTAGTCCAATACGGCGTCTATCGCGCTCCTCTCCTTTGGCGTAACGTCGCCGCCGTGCTCGCGAAGGTACCTGGCGGTTTGCTGAAAGGGAACTGATAGCAATTCTCTGATTGGCGTTGGGGCTGCGTTAAATGCGTCCGCCAACGCGCCAGAGAGAAAACGCACTGCAATAAGGCATAATAGCGAGGCGCCAACAAGCCAAACGCGCCGCTTGGCGTTCTGCTTGATGAAAGCCAGCGCGATCAGCGATAAAATAATGATAAATAAATTATTATAACGCATTAGAGACGCAACCGCGGCTACA
Organism: Christensenella sp. UBA941; assembly: GCA_002293365.1. Classification (GTDB taxonomy): domain Bacteria; phylum Bacillota; class Clostridia; order Christensenellales; family UBA941; genus UBA941. Next base: position 10,457 of record DBDD01000318.1, read on the forward strand.
ACGGAAATAGCCAGCAGCCTTTTTCCAAATGGCTCGCCCAGTTTAATACAGCGGATCATATCGAGGAACATTGCACAGAACGCAAATAAGAGCGCGTTCGCTATAGTATCCTTCATAACGGCTTGCGTCATAAAGGCGATTATAGGGTGCAAGGCGAAAAAAGCAAGGGCGCAGGCGCGAATACTGCGCGGCGCGCCCCACTCCCGGATCGTCTTCATCGCGAACGCGCCTACGCTCGCCGTTGTCAGCTGTTGAAGCAGCACGCACAGCATCAAGCCCAGCGAATCGTTATAAAGCATGCGGCCCAAATACCAGGGCCACCCGAGCGCAAGTGTAGAAAATACCGGCGGGTTGTCCGACCAAGGAATTTGCCCCAGAAACTGTTTCATTTGGACGATATGGTCTGGCTGCGTGCTTCCCGGAAAGCATAGCAGCCAATAAGGAAGCCACGCAAGCAAAAATACGGCGAGCGGGATTAGAAACGGCTTTCGATCCAATAAAAACGCGGCCACTTTATGCGCGCCGCCGTTCTTTGGCGCGCGCGCTTCGCCGCCATGCGCTTCGCCCGGGCCGCGCTCAAACGCCATCAGGGGCAGAGCTCGATCCGCCCAAGAAAAAGCCGTCTCAACCAGCGTATAAAAAAGCGCGGTATAGCCTATATAGAGCACGACAAGCCATGCCGCCCTATATAAGCTGCCCTGTATAAAATCCCAGCTGCCCAGGGCTTGATAGCACGCGCCGAGCAGCATGCACGCAGACAGCGCTAACGCGAAAACAAGCGTCGAGGCGCGTACGGGCTGCTTCCAATCGCCGGATAAAATTGTTTTTCTATAGAAAATACTAAGGAAACACGCCAGAAGCGCTTTAACTACGCCGAAATCCTGTATTACTGAAACAAACGGATCGAGCAGGAAGCGCGCCGGCGGAAGAAGCGCAAGCGTGGTCATTGCGGCGAGAACTACGGCCAGCGGCAGCTTTAGATTCTTTTTCATGGATATTATATTATAATGCTTCGTGTCACTGCGTCAACAAAAAAAGCGGCTTCTATACGGAAGCCGCGATGAGGGTTCGAAGCGAAACGCCCGGCCCTGAGGGGGGGGATTATTTCTGCGGTTTCATCGTGGGGAAAAGCAATACGTCCCTTATGGACGCCGAATCCGTCAAAAGCATAACGAGCCGGTCTATGCCTATGCCCATGCCGCCCGTCGGGGGCATGCCGTATTCGAGCGCGAGTACGAAGTCGTCGTCCAAAAGCTGCGCCTCGTCGTCGCCCGCGTCGCGCTTTGCCATCTGCGCCATGAAGCGCTCGCGCTGGTCTATCGGGTCGTTTAGCTCGGAATAGGCGTTGGCGATNNGCGATTTCGCGCCCGTAGATGAATAGCTCGAACCGCTCCGTTAATCGCGCGTCGCCCGGCTTGCGCTTTGTCAGCGGTGAAACCTCGATAGGGTAGTCGAGTATAAACGTCGGCTGAATAAGATGCTCCTCGACCTTCTCTTCAAAGGCTAGGTTTAATATATCCCCGAGCTTGGAGCCTTTCTTCGGCTCAAGCCCAATGGACTTAGCTAAAGCGAGCGCTTCGTCGTCGGTTTTGCAATCTAAAAAATCAACGCCCGCGTATTTGATGACGGCGTCGTTCATAGTCAACCGCGTGAACGATGCGCCTAGGTCGATATCCGTACCCTGATAGGATAGCTTATCCGTCCCAAGCGCGCTGTTCGCCGCGCCGCGTATAAGCGCCTCGGCGATGTCCATCATGCCCTTATAGTCGGTATACGCTTCATACAGCTCGATCGTCGTGAATTCCGGGTTGTGCTTGATGCTCATGCCCTCGTTGCGGAAAAGCCGCCCGATTTCATAAACGCGCTCAAAGCCGCCCACGATCAAGCGCTTTAAGTGCAATTCCGTCGCTATGCGCAGGTACATGTCTAGATCGAGCGTGTTGTGGTGCGTAACGAACGGCCTCGCGTTCGCGCCGCCGGGAATCGTGCTTAGAACAGGCGTTTCGACCTCCAAATACCCGCGCTCGTCCAAAAAGCTTCTAATATAAGATATTATCCGCGTGCGCTTTACGAACGTTTCGCGTACCTCGCGGTTTACTATTAAGTCCACATACCTTTGGCGGTAGCGAAGATCCGGGTCTTTCAGCCCGTGGAATTTCTCCGGCAGCGTTTGCAGCGACTTAGCTAAAAGCTTGAAGCTCTGGGCATGGACGGATACCTCGCCCGTGCGCGTTTTGAATACTTTGCCCTCGACGCCGACGATATCGCCGATATCGAGCTGCTTAAAGCCTTCGTACGCTTCTTCGCCTAGCTCGTCCTTTTTCGCGTAAAATTGAATAAGCCCGTCCGCATCCAAAACGTGCGCGAAGCTGGCCTTGCCCATGACGCGCTTGGCCATAAGCCGCCCGGCAATCGCGACGCGCTCGTTTTCCAACGCCTCGAAGCCGTCTATTATCTCCTTGCTGTGGTGCGTTTGGTCGAACGAAACCTCTATAAAAGGATCGCGGCCTTGCTCCTTCAGCCGCGCAAGCTTCTCGCGCTTAATCCGCGCGAGCTCGCCAAGGTCATGTTCTATATCGATATGCTCGGACATAGCAACTCTGCTTTCTTTTGTATTTAAACTTTATTTGACCCAATATTGTAGGGGCGCACAGTGTGCTCCCGCGACATACCGCCCAACCTGTAGCGACGCCATATATGGCGTCCGTGACATAACAACCGGCATTGTGAATGTGGATTTTTCGGGTCGCAGGCGAACACTGTTCGCCCTTGCAAGATTAGAAAATTACTTATGAATATCCAAAATCCGGAACTTCAAAACGCCGCCCGGCGTCGCAACGTCCACGGTATCGCCGGCGGTATGGCCTAAAAGCGCCTTGCCTACGGGCGATTCGTTGGATATCTTGTTCTCCCCGTCGGCCTCCGCGGGGCCGACTATGGTATACTCGAGCTCCTCGTCGAATTCGACGTCCAAAACGCGGATCGTCCCCCCTATGGAGACGGTATGCGTATCGATCGAATCCTCGTCTATTATGACCGCAACGCGCAGCATGTTTTCGATGTTCATGATCTCGCGCTCTATGCGGGCTTGCTCGTTCTTCGCCTCGTCGTATTCGGCGTTTTCGCTGATATCGCCAAACGCGCGCGCAACCTTAATTTGCTCGGCGATTTCAAGGCGGCGTACGGTTTTCAAGAACTCCAGGCGCTCTTCGTATTTGGCGACGCCGGAAGCCGTTAGGCGCTGCTCGCGGTTTTCCATTCGAATCAACCTCCATAAAAAACCTTAGGGTCAGGGAAATAATGAGAACCCGTCCCTAAAATGGGCCTTGCATATTATATACAAGTTGCTCTATGATTAGCCTACAAAATAAGCAATCAGGAAGCAACAATCCGCATAAGGATTGCGCTCCCCTTAAAAGCAAGCTTATTATAGTTGTTGGGTTCGCGTGTGTCAAGGAAAATTGTAAAGGCGAAAAGATGTTTTTCCAAATCGTCCGTACGCCGCGATAAGCCCGGCCCTACGAGTCTATTCCCGGCGTTTTCGCGGGCAGGCGGCGCGGCGTAGTTAGGCCTGTCAAGCCGTTTACATGGATATCGAGCAGCGTATAGTCCTCGGAGGCGAGCCTTTCCTCGGCGTCATACACGCCTATAATATAATTGGCGGTTTGGCGATCCACCCGGCAAAGCACGAGCGGCCTCTTCGCTCGCGCCAAAAACAGTGAATCGGCGTTTGATCCAAGCTGTGCGCACGCGTCCGCGATGGCTTCATATACGCCAAGGCTCTTGTCCGGCAGACGTTCCCCCTGAAAGGGCTCTACGTCCAGCGGCGCGGGATAGCCCGAACGCGATGTTTTCAGAAAAACCATGGATGAATAAGAATCCACGAGGCACTCTACACGCTTGTTTTCATTGTTTGAACCAGAGTATATCCAGGCGAATTCATATACCGGCGCGTCCTTTACGACCCTGTCCCAAGTCTCGTAGCGCTCGCCGTAATATTCGAAGAAGCTTTCTTCGCTATAAGCAAACCCTTCTAGCGCGAGTTCATACGCCTCCGGCGCCCAAATCCGGCGCTCAAGCTCTTCGATCGGCGGCTCGGGGAAGCCTGCGGGTAATATAAGCGGCCATACGGCAACGACCGCGATAATTAGCGCAACCGCAGCTATGATAATGATAAGCGAACGCGTTTTCAAGCTCATAGTTTCAGACCCTTTATATATGGTTTCCTGCCTTTCATAATTAAATTATATCATATAGATTATCGATTTGCTTAGTAATTATTAATTACTGCCACCATCTCCCGCGCCGTCACGCACGCGTTAAACGCCACTCTCATAGCGGCGGAGTTCTTCATACCCTTCGTATACCACGCCAGGTGCTTGCGCATAATGAGCGGCGCTCTGTTTTCCCCGTAGTATTCGCACGCGGCGAAAAGATGCGCCTTCGCCGTTTCTAGGCGCTCGGCTTGCGGAGTTTCCCTCGGAGCCTCGCCGCTATATTGCGCGTTCGCCCCCTCGAAAATCCATGGATTTCCTAGCGCCCCCCGCGCGATCATCACACCGTCGCAGCCCGTATATAATAAAAGCGCGTTTGCCTTTTCGGGGCTCAGCGCATCGCCGTTCGCGACTACCGGTATTCGCAGCGCCCGCTTCACCTCCGCAATCGCGTCCCAATCCGCCTTGCCGCCATATTGCTGTGAAACCGTACGGCCATGGACTGTAATCGCCGACGCCCCCGCTTCTTCGAGCGTACATGCGAAGTCAATCGCTTCGTTTCTATCCCAGCCGAGTCGCATCTTCGCCGTAACCGGTACGCTAGCCTCCTTCACAGCCGCGCGCACAAGTGCCGCCGCGAGCGCTGAGTTCTTCATAAGCGCGCCGCCCTCGCCGTTGGACGTAATCTTTTTCGCCGGGCAGCCCATGTTTATATCTATCGAGGCAAATCCCCCGGGCAGCAGCCCAATCGCCTGCGCGATAATATCCGGCTCGCTGCCGAAAATCTGTACGCCAATATGCGTTTCGCCGGGAAACGTACGCAAAAGCTCGTATGTGCGCGCGTCCTTATACGTAAGCGCTTTCGCGCTAACCATCTCGGTATACGCAAAAGCCGCGCCGCGCTCCATGCAGATCCTGCGGAACACGGCGTCCGTAACGCCCGCTATGGGGGCTAGGATGAAGGGGCGGGGTTCCCGCCCGCAGGCGATACTAATTTCTAACAACTAATTTCTAATTACTAGCCGGCGTCCGCGACGGCGCGGGCGTCCGGCTTGGCGTCGGTGTCGGCGTCGGGCTGGGCGACGGCGTAACGTATCCCGGCGGCAGCGTCAATAGCGGGAGCGTATAGCTCGGCTCGGG
>DBDD01000282.1:0-1793 GCA_002293365.1 Christensenella sp. UBA941
GGCGATTCGCAATCGCCCGCCGCCATGAACGTGCGTTTAAGGAAGTCGCGGGCGATTATGAATCGCCCCTACAAGGAGATTGAATGGAGACAGCACACAAGCAGCGCGTGTTTTGCACAAAAGAGGACTGGGGCGCGTGCCGTTTGGATGGCGTCGCGTATACCGATGAAGGGTTTACGCTTGCATTCAACAGGCAGAGCGGTTCGTTCCATATGAAGGCTATTGACTCCGGCGAAACCGATTTCGTATGGGAGCGCGTGTCGCTAAACGCGTATTTACCTTCGGATAGCCTGATACGCACCTGGGCATACGCCTCCAATTCGCGCCATTATGGCGAGAGCTTCGATTTCGACGCGTATCTTGCGGATTCNNTGCGCGGCGTTTACGATTTGATCGGTTCCAGCCCGGATTTCTACGTAAATAAAACCGGACGCTATCTCTGGCTGATGTTCGAATTCATCGCGACCGGCGAAGCGCCTGTTTTGAGCAAGCTGCGCGTTCACATGGCGGGCGATCATATGCTGGATTATCTCCCCGCGATCTACCGCAAGGACGGCGATTTCACCAAGCGCTTCCTCTCGGTATTCGACAGCGTGTTCATGGACATGGAAAAGGCAATCGACGATTTGCCGGCGCAGTTCGACTATGAAAATACAGGCGCGGCATTGGGGCGGAACCTGACCGAATGGGTATGCGTCGACGCAAGCGGGCTGTCGGAAGCCGAGACGATCGAGCGCATAAAAACCGCGCTTCCCGATTTCGAAAGCATGCATACCGCCCGAGGCGTAAAGCGTTCGGTCAGATATCTAACGGGGCACGAGCCGCTTATAATCGAGAGCCAGGATGTCGACCCAAATAGGCCCGGCTGTGTGCATTCGGCTCTTTACCGCACCCTATACGGCGAGAACCCGTATCGCTTCTTCATCCTCCTCGACGAGGACGTATTTCCGGCAAGGGAAGATCGCGAGCGATTTATTGAGCGTATGCGTTCGCTCATTCCCGCGAACACGGAATTCGAGCTTGTACAGCTTCGCAAATGCGTGCAGCTCGACCGGCATACTTACCTGGGCGTAAATTCCTTTGTAAGCTCCTACGTGCTTGGGGTAATAGGCGAAAGCACGGCCATTCACTACGATACGATGATCGGAGGCAACCAAGTTGAAGGATTCTAGCTTTTTCCCCATCGAGCGCAACCGCTATTTTTACGGCAAGCTGCTAACCGTGCGCGATTTTGACGCGGAGCAGACCTACGCCCGCATAAAACACCGGCTGCACAACAGATTAGTACACGGCGCGGGGGTCGTCTGCGGCTTAGGCGTCAGCTCCTCCGACGACGCGACGCTGATTATAGAAAGCGGCATGGCGCTGGACTATCTCGGCCGCGAGATCGTGATCGAGGAGCCGCTGATCCGCAAGCTCGAAATGATCGAAGGCCAGGAAAAGCTGCGCGGCCGTGACGAGATATTTCTGTGCCTTGGCTATGACGAGACGGATACCGAATCGGTCAACGCCGTGGGCTCGGATACGGAAAGCCAATTCAACATGACGCGGGAGGGGTATAAGCTGTTCTTCTCGGACGAACCGCCCCAGTACCGCGCGCTCCTGGAAGCCAAGGGCTATGAGAACGTGAACGTCATATATACATCCGGCACGCTCACGCTCGTGATGTCCGCGCCAAAGGCCGTATGCGCGGGCGACGAGTTCGAAGTGAGTATGCTTCTGGTAAAAAACGATAAGACCCTGCCCGTTCATTTTACGCTGGACGGCGAAAACGGCTTCATCGAGTCGGAATC
>DBDD01000282.1:1803-5358 GCA_002293365.1 Christensenella sp. UBA941
GAGGCGTCCTTCCGATTCAGAGCTCAAAGCCTCTCCGGCGTGGAAGCGCAGCTGTTTCCCTCCGGCGCGGAGCTTAACGTAACGCTGGGAAGCCATAAATACAAAAACTTTATCACGATCAACGCGTCCATGTTCCTTTGCGCAAATATACAGCAGCTCAAGGATCGCTATCACGCGCAGGACGATTTAAGGAAGCACCTTTTGGGCCGCGAGCTGCCGGTATACCTCGCGAAGCTCGAGCTGGTAAGCGCTATGGAGAGGGCCTTCCTCGGAAGCATTACGAACCTTCCGTTCGGGCAGGCGATTTCGCTCGCAGGCGCGGATCAAGCCAAGGGATTCGACCGGTTCGACGTGCGAACGTCCGTGCGCCCGCTGGAATTTTGGCAGATGCCGGATGTAAAGGCCAGCTTCGATAAAGGCGGCGATCTTTACCTCGACTTCGGCATTCCGACGCCGGAGCTGTACGACTATACCACCAGCCACGGCGTCGTCGATATCCCCATGCCCGGCGGCATCAAGGTCAACGCGCGGTATTTTTCCGATGAGGTTCCGCACGGCCTCGGGCCGGGCAACGTGGACGTACGCCTCGCCGCCGAGTTCGATAATGAAGCTAACGGCCAAGGGCATCTTTTCGGCAACAGCGAGGTGTTTCGCTCGAAGAGCGCAAAAATCGATCCCCCGTGGCTGGAAGCGGCGGCGGTGGTTTATCCGGAGCGCGGCACGCTGCGCATCGGCGTCTGGCTGCACGACGACGCACCGGGCAACCTTGTACGCGTGCATTATTACGCGCAAAAACCGGAGCGCGACACGAAGCGCCTTATGGAAAAGCGCAAGATCAGCATCGCAGTTATCCCGGAGGTCTCCCGCCTCGGCAAGCGCGAGCAGACGCGCTTCAAGGCGAGTGTATCGGGCGCGGAGGACAAGGGCGTAGTCTGGTCCGTAAAGGACGAATCGGGCGGCGCGATCGACGCAAACGGCAGCTATCAGGCCCCGGAATCGCAGGGCACGTATGAGATCGTCGCGGCGGCGCGGGCGGACGAAAGCGTTACGGCGAGCGCGTTTGTCATCGTGGAATGATTCGGCGGATCAATAAACGGGGGGCGGTCGTTTGGACGCGATTCTAATCAACTCCAGATATAAGGTTACGCATGTCTTGTATGCGCAAACGGATTACGCCGCCGTTCTCGCCGTGGATATCGTAAGCCGCGAGAAGACGGAGTATCTGCTGAACGTATACGAAAACGATCTGAAGCGGCAATACGTAAGCTGCTTTTCGGCGCTGAAATTCTGCCCCGAGTTTGCCNNGGATGTTTATCTCGGAGGGCGCGCTCGTCGCCGTGTTTCGCGCTGTTGAAGGCGACGATATCGACTCCGTCTTCTATAAAGGCGCGGATATTCCATGGGACGAGCGCCTTCGCTACGCGCAGTTGGTCATGCATTTGGCATTATCGGTGTCCGACTATCCGCACGAGGTCGGCTGTGCGGCGCTTTTGAGCCGGAATCTGCTGGTTTTCAGGAGCACCGGGCGCATTGCCGTAAACTATGCCGTGCTGCCGATCGAGGGCATGAACGCCCGGGAGCTGGTCTTCCTTTTGGGGGATCAAATCGAGAAAATCCTCCTGAAGCGCTTTTCCTCGGCGGACGCGGAAATAGAGTTCGTTCAAGCGCTGAAATCCGGCGCTTACAAGTCTGTGCCTCCGCTCTACTCCTTTTGGATGGAAGCACAGAAAGAGATAAAAGCTCAGTACGAGCGCATCTATAAAAAGAGCGCTCTGACAAGGTCGCTGTATCTCGTATTCCTCAATATCAGGCGATGGTTTCGCCGAACGTTCCGCCGCAACGCCCCGAAGAAAAGGAAAGGCGCGAAAGCATGAGAGGCCTTAGAACAATGCGAATCCTGCTGCTGTTCCTAGCGCTCTTCTGCGCAATCGCTTACGCGAGCTTTGGAGGGCTGCTTTCGGATCTCGTTACGAATCTGCGCTTCGGCGGGGGCAGCGCGCGCTTTGAAATAGCCGCGCGCGGCGAAGACGGGAGTATCTACGCGCTCGGCCATGCCTTAGGGAACCGCAATCGGGCCGGGTACAGCCTCGTGGGCATGAACGAAAGCGGCGAGAGGTTTGTCCGGAGGCTTTCGGGCCTGCCCTCGATATTTACGGCGAGCGATCTCTTTGTTACTCAGGCCGGCGACGTCATCATATCGCTGTATGAAAAAGCGGAGGACGGCTTGTATTTCGCGCTGTACGTTTCCAAGAACGGCGCCGGGTTTGAAGAGCTGCTGCGCCAAGAATGTGCAAACGGGGATGCTCAAAGCGTCGAGCTGTCCTCGATTAGCGCAAAAGGCGCGGGTGCGGCGTTTTTCTTGAAGAATGGCGATAAATACGATCGTTACGCCTACGATTCGGGCAGCGAAACCGGTCTAACGCTCGAAGGGCCGTTCCTGTTTTCGGGCGAATACGCGGCGGGTATCGTCCAAGGCGATACTCCTTACGCCGCGGCGGCGGACGGTACATTGTTCGCAATCGGCGATTTTGGAGCGGATGAACTCCGTCCCGGCGGAATTGTAACGAGGCTCTATCCGGCGGAAGGCGGCTTTTGGTATCTCGACGCGGGAACCGGCTGGCTAAAGCGCTTTGATACTTCTGAAGGCGCAAACGCGCGCGGCGTCAATCTGCTTCAAGGCTTACCCTGCTCGCCGGAGGACGTTTCGTTTATCAACGTCAATGGCGAAGAAATCCTCTTGATCGAAAACGGCCAAAGGCTCTATTCGCTTACTGACGGCATAGCGCTCGAATGGACCGGCCTGCTATACAGGCCCGCGTGGGAGTCGGGATTGATACTCGCGGCATTTGCGCTCGTCATACTCGTATTGACATACGCGTGCTGGTATCTCTTCAGCGAGGTGCGCAAGCTCTACTTTCCAATCGTCCTGCGCAACGCGCTCCGGCTGGGCTTGTTTTGTACCGCCGTCGTCTATGCGGCGCTGCGTTTTGTCGTCGCTCCGGCTATGGCGAACAGCGTAAACACGGCCATGCAAACCGCCTTGATGGCGGCGGCTCAAACTGCGGGCGCGGATCTAAGCGCCGCCTCGCGAGAGGCCGCCGAGCTGAACGTTGATCTGGCCCGGACGGAGTTTATCAAGCTAAAAGCGGAAAACGGCGAATGGCGCATAGAGAGCGCGTCATCGTTGCCGGAAGGCTTTATAGCCCGTACGCCCGGCACGCTGGGCTATCTCATCCCGGGCGTTGAGCGGGGCGAAAGAAATGCCGTCTTCATCGAAACGCCAAGCGAGGAGCTTTTCGCGGCGTTCGTACCCATAAAAGCGGATTCCGCGCTCGTAGCCGTTGTAAACGCTTCCGCCGCCTTAACCCGCTCGGAATGGGAGATAGCGCACGTCTCGATGTATCTGTACGGCATGGCGCTCGCAGCCGCGCTGTTCGCGCTGTTCGCGCTGTTTGCCGTCGCCCGCGGCGTCCGGCGCGTTACAAAGGGCGTAGACGTCCTAAGCTCGGGGCGCTATGACGTTTCAATCGTACAAAATTCGGGGGATGAGCTCAA
>DBDD01000282.1:5419-5712 GCA_002293365.1 Christensenella sp. UBA941
CTGGTTTCGCTCCTTGGCGCGCGCTCCGTCGAGGACATCGGCAAGAGCACGACCGCTTCGCGCGACATGGCGATGATGGTCGTTTGGCTGGGCTTTCCGGAGCATGTATATCAGAGCGACCCGGAGGTGCTTTTCGAAAATATAAACGAAGTAATCGGGAGTACAAGCGGCGTCGTATCCAAAAACGGCGGGACGATCTACAACTTCAACTATCACGGCTACGACGCCGTTTTCGGCTCCGAGCTTGAAGCAATCAGCACGGCGGTAGAAATCCGGCAGGAAATCCTCGCGCT
>DBDD01000276.1 GCA_002293365.1 Christensenella sp. UBA941
CTCGAAAGCGGCGAGCTGGACGTAACCGCCGCGCTAGAGAAACTGCGCGAGGTGTAGGGAACGGTTCTAAACCGTTCCGCGATACTTTCCATTGTGATTACTCGGGCGGATTGCCATCCGCCCCTACAGCTGGATAACAATTAAAACAAACGATCTTGGAGGAAAATTATGAGCAACGAAAAATTAAAGATACTCGAAATGCTAGAGAGCGGAAAGATTACGGCCCAAGAGGCCGAGCAGCTGCTCGACGCGCTGGGGACGGAGCCGCAAAAAGAGGCCGCCAAGCAAAGCCCGCCTACGATCGAGCCGCTTAGCCCGCCACGCCCGCCGTCGGGCGGCAAAAAGCTGCGCGTCTACGTCGTCGGCGAAACGGAAAAAGATAAAAACATGAACGTCAACGTCGCCGTGCCTATGGCGCTTGCGCGGCTAGTCGACAACGTCATCGAAAACTGTATCCCCGCGGAAGCTCTCGAGGAAATGAAAAAGCAAGGCGTCGACCTCAAGGCCATACGCTTCGGAGAGATGATTTCCACGCTCGAAAACCTCGACGAGGATATCGTAAACGCCGATATCAAGGCCGAGGAATCCGACTTCAGGGTGCGCGTATATGTCGAATGATAGCCGCCGAAAAGCACGTTTCTTCGGTATAAAAGTTCACGTAAAGGGTGAGGGGCGCGGGTTCCGCCTGCCCCTCCCCCCTATCGCGCTCTCCGCCTTCCACGACCTTATGCTTTCGCTCACGCCGCTTTTCTCGCTGTTTGCCGGTAAATTCGGGCGCATAGCGCGGACGGCCCTCGATTCTCTCGACGCGCTCCTGCTCGGCCTTATGGCCTCCGGCCCCGACGAATTCGCGAATATCGACGTGCGCGACGGCAAGAATTTCGCGAAGGTTAGGATTAGGATGTTTTGAATTCAATTCTAATCCTGTAGAGGCGAACTGTGTTCGCCCGCGACCCTAAAGAAAGGACTTTCCTATGAACGCATTCTTCGCCCGCATTATTTCCTTGGCCGCCGCCGTTGCCGCCGGGCTCTTGATACTCGGCGTCCCGGCGCAATTTTGGAACGGCCTTATCTTTCTCGCATGGCTGACGCTCTTTTACACGCTCTTTAAGCCCGTCGGCCAGGCAATCGCCCTACCGCTGAATCTTTTTTTGTTCAACCTGCCGCAGTTTTTCGTAGACGCGCTGCTCGTCTGGTGGGCGAGCGCTTGGACGCCGCTTTTGCCGCTTTCGTACCTCGACTCGCTGCTAATCGCCGCGCTGGCGACGCTTTGCTTCGCGCCCTATGACGCCGCGCGCGAAAAGCGGCTGCTGGGCAATATTCGCCCTCCATCGGGGAAGCCCCAATGAATACGACGCTTGCCATTGTCTCACAATGCGTATTCGCCAAACTGTTAAAAAAGCGCTTGACCTCCCCCCTGGGGCCTGGTTTATGCTGGCTTCGAGGTGATGACCATGCTGATAAACGAAGTATGCATAAGGACGGGCTTGACAAAAAAGGCGGTCGAATACTATATCGAACAGGGCCTGATACGCCCCGCCGTATTGGAAAACGGCTACCGCGATTTCACGGCTAGCGACGCTCGGCTGCTGAAGAAAATCGCGGCCTTGCGCAAGCTCGGGCTTAGCGCGCTCGATATAAAGGCGGCTCTCTCAGACGAAACGGGCGAGATATTGCGCTCCATCGCCGTCAAGAAGCGCCTCGGCGCCCAGCGGGCTCAGGCAAAAGATGAATTGCTCGATAGCTTGAGCGCAAAGCGGCTAACTTATTCCGAGCTAAACGTCAAGCTCGAAGCGCTCGAACAAAGCGCGACGATCACGGAAAAGCTGCTGGACGCTTTTCCGGGCTATTTCGGCCGGTTTATCGCGCTGCATTTCGCGCGTTTTCTGAACGAGCCTGTCCTTACGAAGGAACAAAAGCAAGCGTACGGCGAAATAGTCGCGTTTCTCGACGGCGTTCCGGAGCTGGTTTTCCCGGAAGACGTAAAGGCCTATTGGGACGAATCGGCGGATATGCTGGACGCACACTCCATCGGCGCGCTTCAAGAGAGCAGCCGCAGCGCGCTCGAAGATATCGACGCGTTTTTGGACAATAATAAAGAAGTATTAGAAGCGTATATCGCGTTTAAGCTATCTAGCGAATACAAAGCGACGCTGCCTGGGAGGCTGGAGGCGCTGCTCAAGGACTTTTGCGCGTCGTCGGGCTACTATAGCGTCTTCATCCCCGCGATGAAAAGGCTTTCGCCGGCATACGGGGAATATCTTAGCCAAATGGAGGCTGCGGACGAGAAACTGATCGCCCGGTATCCTCAATTCCCGCGCAACGGCGTATAAAGCTAATTGTTTACAGAACGTTCACCTGCTTTTGCGCTATAATATTTGCATGAGTAACGCAAAACGCATCTCTGCCTGTCTACTTTGCGCGCTGCTGTTTCTGTCGATTCCGGGGCCAGGCGCTTTGGCTGCTGTACAGGTAGCGCCGGTTTCGATCCCCGTCGGGCGCGTCGGATCCGAAAAGGCCGAATTCTTTGGCCTATTCCTCAACGGCGAAATCGACACGAATACGCGCTACTCCGATATTACACGCATAACGTTCGGCGCGCCGGGTATTGCCGAGGCTTTCGAGGGGGTCGACGGCCTGTATATTCGCGGCCTTGCCGAAGGCGCGGTCAGCTTTAGGGCCGTCAGCGCGTCCGCCGGCGTACTCACGGGCACTATCGTAGTATATGCCTCGGAGAGTATAAGCGGAGAAGCCGTCTTCGAGCGCGGCGATCGCAGCGTCGTAATACCGAAAACGCTTGAGCTCTTTTCCGGGCAAACGTATTCGTTCTACGCCCAATCGGCGGCGTTTGCCATCGAAAGCGACGACAAATCCGTCCCAACGCGCACGCTGGCCGTACTGGGTCATAACCGCGATAGAATTTTTATCCGCACAAGCGAGCCCGGCACTTTAAACCTCTATGTTCGCGACAATCCAACGGGAAATGTCGCCGTGTGCAAGGTGATAATTACCGACTTACAGTTCCAGGTCGATTTCGCGCGCAATATGAAAATACCGCTTCGCGTCGGCGAAACCGTTACCCCTAGCGGCAAGTTCCTCCCCGCCGTTACCGAAGAACAGCTCGAAAAGGCTCAATGGATAAGCTTCAACACGGATATCGCGAGCGTCGACCCCGCAACGGGCGTAATAACCGCGCACAGCCCGGGCATCGCCGGAATTTTCCTATACCTTCCGCTGACGGACCGCTACTACGGCCTGGGCATAGGGCATTACGACGAAGAGCGCGGCGACGTCGTCTACGGGGTATTGGTCGAATAATGAAACCGCTTTTTATAATTCTTTTCGCCCTGATAGGCTTGGTGTTGATCTACTACGGGATAATGCCTTTGCGCCTCGGCATCACTTTGGGCCTGATTCTCGTCGCGATAGGGGCGCTCTTTTTGTTCGCCATCCCGGCTAGCTTTTTTATTCGCGCCAGATGGCCGGAATTCTATCGCGTACTGCGCATCGTCTTCGGGAGCGTCCTCGCGTTCGGAGCGATAATCGCCGGTATCGCCAGCATGCAGATGTATTCGCGCTATAACGCCGAGGAACCCCCGGAAAACAGCGTGGTCGTCGTTTTGGGGGCGGGGTTGTCCGGCCTCGACAACCTTACGCCGAGCCTGACGCTCGCGCAGCGCCTCGATACGGCCGCCGGGCTGCTAAACGAGCGGCCGGACGCCGTGTGTATCGTTTCCGGAGGACAAGGCGAATATGAGCTCGTCCCGGAGGCCGAGGCCATGAAAAAGTATTTGGTGGAAGAAAAGGGTATTGATCCGGTACGGATCTATATGGAAAGCCAATCCCACGATACGGAAACAAACCTTTTATATAGCGCGCAGCTTATGCGCGAAGAGGGGCTTTTGGAAAGCTCCGGGGGGAATATCGCGCTCGTCACGAGCGGCTTTCACGAATTTCGCGCCTGCCATTTTGCCGCTGTCGCGGGGCTTACGCCATATTCGCGCCCCGCGCCGCTTTTGATCGGCCTGCATCCGATGTATTGGCTGCGCGAGGCGCTAGCTGTCGTGCTGGAAGTATGGCTGGGCGTCATGTAATTCATCGTCTGATGTCGAGCTTTTTGGCGGCGTCCTTCATCCTCTGGGATATCTCGATATGCTGCGGGCAGCGCGCTTCGCACGCGCGGCATCCGATGCAGTCGGAGGGCTTGCCGCCTTTAGCGCACATGTCTTTGTAGTCATTATCAAACGACGGCCCCTTGCCGAAATATTCCTTCTCGTTATAAAGCTCGAATACCTTCGCGATAGCGATGTTTTTGGGGCATTCGCCGGCGCAGTAGCCGCAGGCCGTACATGGAACGGCTAATGTTTTTGTCACGATGCCAGCCGCTGCTTTTACGATAGCGCGCTCTTCCTCCGTAAGCGGCGAAAAGCGCTGCATATCGTACGTATTATCCTCCATTTGCTTGTAGCTGGACATGCCGGAAAGCACCATAAACACGCCGGGAACCGACGCGGCGAAGCGAAGCGCCCAATACGCTGCGCCCTTATCTGGGTGCAGGCGGGTAAAGGCCGTCTTTACCCCTTCCGGTACGTTTGCGAGCGCGCCGCCCTTGACGGGTTCCATCGCAATGATGCCTTTTCTATAAAAATTAGCAACTTGACAGCATTTGCGTGATTGGATTTTCTCATCCTCCCAATCCGCGTAGTTGATTTGGAGCTGTACAAACTCCACTTCGTCGTGCTTTGTCAGGATATCGCCCAAAAGCCCGGCTTTGTCATGATAGGAAAACCCGATGTGTTTGGCCAGACCCTTGGCCTTGATCTCGCGCAGAAACTCGAAGCCTCCGTATTTAACGGAATCGGCATAGTTTTTTGTGTCGAGGCAGTGCAAGAGATAGTAGTCGAAATAGCCTACGCCGCATTTTTCAAGCTGCTCCGCGAATATCCGTTCATAATCCTCATAGCGCTTCACCTGCCAAACAGGCATTTTATCCGCCAAAACAAAGCTATCGCGCCCATAGCGCTCTGAAAACGCCTTGCGTACGGCGTGCTCCGATTTGCCCGCGTGATATCCATAGGCCGTATCGACGTAGGTAAAGCCGCTTCTCAAAAAGAGGTCGGCCATTTGGTTCGTCTGCGCCTGGTCGATAGAAGCGTCGGCGCCATTTTTCCCGCTTAGCGGCAGGCGCATCATACCAAATCCGAAGTTTTTCATCATACTAAACCTCAATACAAGTTTTTTGCGCAGCTTTTTTCAAAAAAGCGCGCACCCAAATATCTTAATTCGGATTACTACAATTTATTAATTTCCAACTTTAATTATACTATAAAGAAATGAATTAATCACTTGTTTTATTATAAAATATGGCTTACGATTATGATATGATTGAGAAGTTAAAGCTAAAAATTGCCGAGAGTAAAAATATAGTGTTTTTCGGCGGCGCGGGCGTTTCGACGGAAAGCGGCATCCCCGACTTTCGGAGCGAATCGGGGCTATATTCGGCTCTAAAGCGCTTTTACGCGCGCCCGGAGGAACTTTTAAGCCATAGCTTCTTTATCAAGCGCCCGGAGGTATTTTTCGAATACTACCGCGAAAGTCTCGTGCACCAAGGCGCAAAGCCCAACGCGGCGCACCTTGCCTTGGCTCGGCTTGAATACGCGGGAAAGCTCAAGGCCGTCGTCACGCAAAATATCGACGGCCTGCACCAGTCGGCTGGCAGCAAAACCGTTTACGAGCTGCACGGCTCCATCCTTGACAACTATTGCATGGCGTGCAAAAAGCGCTATACGCTAGAGTTCGTTATGGCGGCGGAGGGCGTTCCAAGGTGCCCTTGCGGCGGTATCGTCCGGCCGGACGTCGTTTTATATGAAGAATCGCTCGATTGGGACGTCATGATGCAGGCGCAAGGCGCAATTGCCGACGCGGATTTGGTAATAGTCGGCGGTACGTCGCTTGCGGTCTATCCTGCTGCGGGGCTGCTTAGGGGCTACGACGGCGAGCTCGTCTTAATCAATAAAACGCCGACAACCTACGACGATTTCGCGTCGATGGTGTTTCGCGAGCCCATCGGGGAGGTTTTGGGGAAGGCTGTTTCTTAATATTGATGCATTCCTTTCGCATAAAATTTGGGTTGAATTTTCGCTTCAATAGGCATATACTATAAACACAAAGGGAGCGCCGTTAGCGCGGATGTTCCAGAATAGAATTACTTGTCTAGAAACAGCCGCCTACTTGCGGGGGCGGTTGTTTCGCGTTAACCGTAGAATTACTACGAGCAAAATCATGAACATGATGATGATCGTTTCATTCATTGGCAACACCTCCCTTCTTACGAAGTTCGGTTGAACAGCCGCGCCGTGTGGTACTCCCTTTGTATTATTAATCATACCATATTCTGTGTATGATTTGTTACATTTTCAAATCTTTTGACACTGAAATTTCTATATGCTATGCTAAACCCTGATTTGTTAATTGGGGAGGCGAAAACCGGTGTCTTCGAACTTTATCGAAATCTTCGGCGAAAACGTATTCAACGACAAGGCGATGCAAAAATATCTCCTGCCAAACGTCTACGCGTCGCTGCAAAGCGTCTCGCGCGGGGCGCAGCTCACGATCGAAATCGCGGACGCCGTAGCCGAGGGCATGCTCGCCTTCGCGACAGAGCGCGGCGCGACGCACTATACGCACTGGTTCCAGCCTATGAACGGCCTTACAGCCGAAAAACACGACGCGTTCCTTTCGCTCGACGCGTATAACAGGCCAATAAAGTTCCTTACGGGCAAGGCGCTCATCAAGGGCGAGGCGGACGGCTCATCGTTCCCCTCGGGCGGCCTTAGGGCGACTTTTGAAGCCCGAGGTTATACGACGTGGGACTGTACGTCCCCCGCGTTCGTGCGCGAAGGCGGCTCCGGCATGACGGTTCTATGCATACCGACGGCGTTTTGCTCGTTTTCCGGGCAAGCGCTCGACGAAAAAACGCCGCTTCTGCGCTCCATGGAAGCGATAAATAGAGAGGCGCTCCGTGTCTTAAAGCAGCTCGGCGTTCCCGCCAATTCGGTCGTCCCTATGGTTGGCGGCGAGCAGGAATACTTTTTGATCGACAAAGAAATTGCGAAATATCGCAAGGACTTGACGTATACGGGCCGTACGCTCTTCGGCGCGCCCCCCGCGAAGGGCCAAGAGCTCGAAGACCAATATTACGCGCCGGTAAACGACCGCGTCAGCGCGTTTATGGACGAGCTGAACCACGAGCTTTGGAAGGTCGGCGTGCTGAGTAAGACCCAGCACAACGAGGCGGCCCCCTCGCAATACGAGCTTGCGCCGTATTTCTCCACGGCGAACATCGCGACGGATCAAAACCAGCTAATCATGGAATACATGCGTACGATAGCCGACAGGCACGGCTTCGTTTGCCTATTGCACGAAAAGCCGTTCGATTGGATAAACGGCAGCGGCAAGCACAACAACTGGTCGCTTGTAACGGATACGGGCGTAAATCTGCTAAAGCGCGATAAAAGCGGCCCGAACAAGGCGTTTTTGACGTTTTTCATCGCGACAATTTCTGCGCTGGATTCCTTTCCGGAGCTCATGCGCGCGTCCTGCTCGACGCTCGGCAACGACTGCCGCCTCGGCGGCAACGAAGCCCCTCCGCCGATTATTTCGGCGTACATAGGGCAGACGATGGCGGGCGATTTGGAGCGCGTGGAAAACAATAAGGGTACGACAGACGGCGCGGGCGTCGAGAAAATGACGATAGGCGTTTCGTCGCTTGCCGTCCTGCACAAGGACGACGCGGACAGAAACCGCACGTCCCCTTTCGCTTTTACCGGCAATAAATTCGAATTCCGCATGGTGGGGGCGTCGCAATCGCTTGCGTTTGCGAATACCGCGCTGAATACCGCCGTCGCCGACCAGCTCGCGCGCCTGGCGGAAAAGCTCGAATCGGCCGCCGATAAAGAAGCGGCGCTGAACGATTGGATGCGCGAAAGCGTTGTAGAGCATAAGCGCGTCGTCTTCAATGGCAACAACTATTCAAAGGAATGGGTCGAGGAGGCGGTCCGGCGCGGCCTGCCCATTTTGGGTAACGCCGTTTCCGCCGTCGAAACGCTAACTAAGGAGCGCGTCGTCGAGGTATTCGCTCGGATGGGCGTATTGAGCCGCGAAGAGCTTGCGGCGCGACAGGATATTATGCTGCGCCAATACGCAAAGCAGATGCATATCGAAGCGCTGACTATGCTGAAGATGTCGCGCAAGGAGCTGCTGCCGGCGAGCGTAAAGCAACTTAAGGCCTACGCCGACGCGTTCAACGCCCTAAACGCTACAGGCCTCGGGCTGGATAGCTCCGTAGAGGCGCTGCTTCGGCGCGTATCGGAAGGAATCAACGGCATGCACGACGCCGTCGAGGCGCTCGCGGCGGAGATTCGCAAGGAAGAGAAAAATGAGGTACCTTTAGCCCGCGCGCGCTTCCAGCGCGAGCGCGTGCGCCCCGCGATGGAAAAGCTAAGATTAGCTGCCGACGAGCTCGAGCGTATCGTGGATAAGGAGCTTTGGCCGCTGCCGTCGTATGGGGAGATGTTGTTTGTGTAGGGGAAGAATAGCCGAAATAAAAATAAAAATTTATATACATATAGTGACAGCATTGTGCTAATTATGCTAAAATAACTGTAAGCGCGAAAGCGTGTACACATGGGAGCCGGAAGGAGCGAGCGTCCACCGATTTATACCCCTATCGGGAGGGAAGGAGGTGAACGCTATGGACGGAGCAACGATCATCCACTTTATGATAACTTTTATCGTATTGTTGATAGTTGCAAAAGACAGCCGCTCCGGCAAGTAGAGGCTGTCTTTTCTGAGTAAGGATGGACGCCGCACTTCACGGCTCCCTTTGTGTTCCTATTATATCCGATTCCTTGGAAAATTACAATAATAATTTTCTAATCGCCCTACCGCCTCACGCACTCTCCCGAACCATAAACATCGTACACCGTCGTTACGCCCGCCGCGCCCGCTGTGTTCGGGCGGGTGTGGAAGTTCGCGACGTTCCATGCGTAGCCGGGGGCTTCGATTGTGCCGTGGCCTATGCCGTCCTCGCCGATTGTTACCGTCGTAGTATACGTTTCGTTCAG
>DBDD01000067.1:0-1976 GCA_002293365.1 Christensenella sp. UBA941
TAACCAGCACTTTGCCCTTGTAGCCGGGAAGGTGATTCTGTAAAAACTCGATCATATCGTACTGCGTAATGAATTCCTGCCGGCCTCCATGATCCTCGCCCAAATTAACCGTGAACTTGCGGTAATTGGCTACGTCCTTCATGACTTGCGGATCGAGGCGATCATTCCAGCTCACCGTGATCTTCTCCTTGTCCTTGTTCATAGTCATAATCGACTGCTGAACCGCGTCAAAAGCCTCGACAAAGCCTATATTGCTTGTGCTTTCCTTGACGGCAAAGGACATGGACAGGCTTTTGCGACCATCCTTTGTCGTACCTTCCTTAACAAAGGGCCGCGTGGATGTTTCCTTGGGCAACGATAGTGTTCCAGTGAAATTGAATCTGCTAATCATTTTTATCTCCTCATATTAGTTTTTCAGGAAAACAAAGAGCGGAGCGCTTCTTGCGCCCCACTCTCAGCCATCGGGTATTCATTTTACAAAGACGTTAGCTCCGGGGTAAGCCTAGTGTCACATTGACTCCAACTGATTTTCAGGCCGCAAATACGGCAAATGCGATCTCTGTCTGACATAATATGCGCGCCGCATTTTCTGCAAAAACCAGAAAGAACAATCTCATCACCTACAAAGAGCTCTTTTTGTATGCTTGGTATATAGCCAAGCTTGCGCGACTGATTAAACGAAATACAATTATTCCCGTTTTTGTTATGAGTCCACTTACTAATCCTCATGAAAATAATTCCTTTTCTTCAATTTTGATACCCGATAATTCGCGCATATTGATGATATTACATGACGATCACCCCATTTTTTTACAAGACAGCTACTAATATACCTTTTGTTTCAATTATTGACAATCCATCAAATAATGTATTATAAGCGCCATAATGGTAAATATGTAACATTATATAAATTTGGCTAGGATTGATATTTTTAAATATATTTACCTTTGACGCCGCAGGAAATCTATGCTCTCTTTAAGCGAATTGAGGATATACAAAATATCCCTCTCGTTAATGTCGTCCGAGAAGCTGAAACGAATTGCGCCCAACTCATATTCTTTGGGCGTACCAATAGCTTGAATTACATGAGAAGCCTTCACGCTATCGCTGTCACAGGCGCTGCCGGAAGATGAGTATATTCCATGTCTCGCTAAACATAAGACCAGCGTTTGCCCTTCGACGCCCGAAAACGAGAAGTTTACCGTACCTGCTATGCGATTGTTAAGCGATCCATTTAGCCGACTGCCGGCGATAGTGAGCACCCGGTCGATGAAATCTCCAACCAAAGGCCGCAGCCGTTTCTCTTTGGCTTCGAGATTCCTCACCGCCGCCTGCGCCGCGATCCCGATCCCGACGATAGCGGCCACATTCTCAGTGCCGCCTCGCATGTGGTTTTCCTGTTGACCGCCGTAAATCAGCGGGGCTAACTCAATGCCGCGCCGGACAAAGAGCACGCCCACGCCCGGAGCCGCGTTGAATTTGTGGCCTGACAACGAAAGCAAATCCGCGCGCCAGCGCCTTACGTCCACAGGTATGTTGCCGAATGCCTGAACCGCGTCCGTATGCAGGATAGCACTGTGTTGTTTGCAGATAGCCGAGACTTCTTCAATGGGCTGTATCGTGCCGAGTTCGTTGTTTACCGCCTGAANNGGATACCAGCGACCGCAGCCGCTGCACATGCTTTAGCAACGAGGATAGATTAACCGATCCCTCGCCGTTTGCTGTGACGACGCCCAAATGAAAGCCGCGTTTATTCAGATTCCGGCAGCAGTTTATTACCGAGTGATGCTCTATTTCAGACGTGACGATATTGGAAACCCCGGCGCCCCGCAGCGCCCAATTGTTTGACTCACTCCCTCCCGATGTAAAATAGATTTCGTCTGGTTCGGCGTTGATAGCGGAGGCAACTTGTTCCCGTGCTGTCTCGATCAACTTCCGGCTTTGGCAACCGCGAGGATGTACGCTCGACGGGTTTC
>DBDD01000067.1:2024-13916 GCA_002293365.1 Christensenella sp. UBA941
TGTTTTGGTTCAGATAATCGCCCCTCCTTCGGTTTTGAAATTCCGGGGTATACGCGAACCAACACAAATGAGAAAACGGCTTCCGATGAGAAGCCGTCGTTTGAGTTCGTTATGCTGTTTCGCGGGAACGATGCTAGTATAGCAGCCCGATCCTTTGTTTCGCAAGGGATAAGTCCATGTAAAATAAGTTATTTATTTCTCTTTATTTTATGCTCATTATAAGACAGCCTTGTTATTGATATGAAATATAATATCGGCCGCAACCATATTTTAGGAGGCTGCATGTCGCCCGCGCGCGCGTATAAAAAAAGCCCCGCCTCGCGGCGGGATACGGCGTTAATACAGATAGGTATAGTCGATCATTTTGCAGTTACCATAATCTTTTCTTCTCTAGTATTATCCAACCGTTATCAAGCTATAATAACGTAAAGGCGATCAAAGGAGCAATGCAAATGCTTGATCCGCAAATTCTGAGCCAGACCAAAAAGATGAATGCAAGCATAAACCCCGAAGTGACCAGTGAACGATTTATAGAGCTTTGGGAATCGCAAAGCAGAACCGCTAGGCGAAAGTTTGCTATGGGTACAGCAGATGCTACGGTATCTAATATTCGCAAGAAAGGCGTCATGTCTCCTAAGAATGCTCTTATCTTAGGAGAGCTATATAATTACGATCCATCTTATTTGACCGGCCTTATAGATGAAAATCGCGGGTGGAGCGAACAAACCGCGAGACAATTTCTCGAAGCCGGGGATTTTATGAAATCCTCATTTAAACCAGCCGGGGAAAAAACGCGGAGAACAAACGGACAAGCAGCTCAAACAGAAAGGGCAAAATCAGAGCCAACGGTCAATCAAAGCTTATATCATTCGCAAATCCAGCCGACAAACAATAACCCGGCTGCACATAATTTAGGAACGCCGCCAATCAACACAGGGGCAGTACCAACAATACCAGAGGAACAAATGATAACGATGATAAAATCGTTATATATTCGCGCAGCATTCGATCAAAGATCATTTGCCAATTTGGTGCATATCACAGGGCTTTTGCTATTCGACTGAGCCAATATAGAGGCTTTGCCTCCGTGCCGCCTCAAATAAGCCTACGCCGTCTTGCGTTCGTCCGATTTTGTAGGGTATACTAAATAAGGGTGATGCTTTGAGCCGTCTTTTGCGCGCTGTGCATAAAGAAATGTATATATTAATTGCCTGTTTTAAGTGCGAACGAGCATAAGTAAAAATGCTGGAGGTTTGCCGGTGATACTGTTTCACGGAAGTAACATTATTGTTAAGCATCCTAAGCTAATCAAGCAAACACGCTTCTTGGATTTCGGGTTTGGGTTCTATATGACTGAAAATAAGGCGCAGGCGATTTCATTCGCTGAGAAGGTTTATCGCCGCCGACAAGAAGGTTCTCCCGTCGTCAGCGTATATGAGTTGGATGACGCCGTAGCGTTCGCGGATTGCAGTTTGCTGCGTTTCGATTCTCCCGATGCTGCTTGGTTCGATTTTGTGTATCAGAACCGCACCGGCGACTACAAGGGCGCGGCTTTCGACTTAATATACGGGCCTGTCGCCGATGATGATGTGTACGAAACCTTCAACCTTTTCGCTGCCGGCGTACTGGATAGGGAAGATACCTTGAAGCGCCTGAAGGTTAAAGAATTGTTCAATCAAATGGTGTTTACGTCGCAGAAGGCTCTGTCGCATTTGAAATTCAAATCCACTTTAGGAGAGGATGGTCTGATTTCATGAACGATAAAAGATTCTCCGCTCAACTTCTATTGATTGTACCCAAGCTCGTAGAGCTTATCGTTGAGAAGACTGGCTTGGATGAGATAAAGGCGACGGAAGCCTTATACGCTTCTAAACTATACGCCCGATTGGAGGACGAGCAGACAAAGCTTTGGCATCTAAGTCCGCTTGCGCTGTACGATTTATTTGCCGAGGAACGGGAGTACGGCACGATTACGTATCCAGAGGAGGCGTGACGCCATGAGCAAGGAGGGTAAGTTCCTAATTTTCTGTATTGAGGTCTATAAAGCTGAAAAGCATTTAACCGGGGCGCAGACACTTAGTTTGTTCAAGAAATATGATATTCAGGATTATATACTGTCTTGCTACGAGGCGCTGCATACAACGGGTGAGAGCTATATCGTTGAGGACATTGATCTTTTCATTCGGGCGCGAGAGGCAGGCTGAACGAGCGTAACCGTCCGTTCAAACGCCCACTATTCAACAACGGTTACGATTGGCAGGGACGGCATGATGGGCGAGCGAGTATGTTAGGTGGGACTCGCGCCGCACTCCGTATCAATAAAAAAGGGGCGCAGCAGCAAATAGCCGCCACGCCCTCAATTCTACATTTGAAAGAATTCAAATCCCTCCGCTTCAAGCCGCTCACGAACAAGCTCATCAATATCAGACTTGCTTATTCCAGTATACGCGCCGTTACTTTTTGCGTAAGCATATCCAAACGGATATTTTTCGGAGGATATTAAGCTGTTCCCCTCAAAGTCTTTCATCGTACTAAAAACTTGATGAGTAAGCTCATTCTGCCGGGGGATATTGTAATTGTGCCTACGGTATTCAACATTTTGCTGACGATGATACAGCCTCTCAGCGAACCTATAAAAACCATATAAACCCAGCATAACAAGAAATGTAACAGCGTTCATCCAATAGCCTCCACAATTTTCTCTAAAGCCTCATCTACGCTTGTAATGGCATCGTCTAGGGCTTCAATAGCGGCCTCGGAAATTTGGCCTCGTTCAGAGCTTTGCAAACTCTCTGGCATATTATCGAAGCAATTTTGTTCCTCGTCTTTGACCGCTTCAAGCTTCTCCCTAGCTTCTTCTACAATGGTTTTGATTTCGTCCAGAACATCGCGTCTTTTGTTGTTCATTATTTAGCCTTCCTTCAATATTTTGCATAACAAAAAGGCTCCAGCCATCGTTGGCGGGAGCCAATTTGTGGAGCGGTAAGCTTTGAATATCGCCGTTAAACATCCGGGCTTTCAGTGCCGGGATCGCTGTAGGACTTGTAATAGGTCACATCATCTACGTTTTGGGCATACGCGCCGACACAAACTTGCTTGCCCTCTGGCCTGCAAGAATTGTACTCGGCGAAGCACAAGCCCGTCTTGGCGCCATCGGGACTTTGGAGGCTAATCATTATGCCGGGAAAATGAAAATCGTCGCCCCATAGCTCCGCAACCAGTTTTGTCCCGTCCGGGAGTGGTCTTTCAAATATGTTGCTCATGTGGTCATCTCCTTCACGAAAAATCAGATTTGCGCAAACCGTGGCGCTTCAGGTATTTTGAATCGCTGCTGCGATAGTTGTAGCTGCTGAGAAAATCACAGATCGTCCAAAGAAGATGCTCCTGCGAGTCGGGGCTGCTTTCCATCGACGGATCGTAGTTGAGCTTAATATATTGCGCAAGCGTCATGTCGTTGTTCAGCCTTGCCATTCGTTTACCCTCCGATAGCATGTTATTTCGCATTTCTCGCTGATCTCGCGCCCTTCAGCCCGGAGCCGCTCTTGAATCGAGGTTCTATGTTGGGGAAGTACGTAGCGCCGCAGTGTGAGCAGCGAGTTTTTTCATAGCACATAAACAGCTTCCCGCATTTACTGCACGTATCCACTTCGCCCATGATGCCCAATTCATCAATTAACGTGTGGGGCGATTGCCATTCGCACATGTCAAACAATTGCTCGGCAAATCCGATATCGCCGCCGCATAATTCAATGAAGTCATACCGGGTAAAGAGATCGTCAACCTCATCGACGTATTCGCCGCCGTAACACACGCAATCAGGATGGCTATTGAAAATGTCCCGATCTTTGAAGTTCGAGAACTGCGTTGCTTGGAAGTCGTGAAGATTGGCCTTTTTCTGCGGCACATTTATGTCAACCTTTGCGCCGTATGTGTTCAAAAAATCATATACCCAGTCTTGTTCACGATCATAGCCAGCCATCTCGCCAAATTCGATCTCAAATTTATAGGCGGTATCAATGACCGAGGATATGATCTCGTTATGGCTCCATTGCGGGTCGATTTTCCCTTCGGCCATGAGCTGGCCTACGATCAAGGCTATGTTGACGATGGATTCCTGCAAACGAACCTCACATGGAAAGAGCCGGTTGGGATTCTTGTTCAGCTCACGAACCACCTGATCGGTAGGCTCTTGATCCCAGTGACCGCCCGCAGAATGGCTCCATGAGATATAACCCGATGCGTCCAGTTCCGGGAAGAAGGCATTAAACCGCCACCCGTCGCCAATGCGAAGAAACTCCGCATGATGGGGATGGACGGCGAGGCAAACATAACGCAGGAGGGTTTTGTCAGCTTTGTCGGGACGCTGGGTATAGATGTAGCCGGGGTTTATGTTTAGCATGATTATACTCCGTTCTATAATTTTGAATATTCGGGAAGCGAATCTGGATCGCGGTCGAGGTTTCTTTGGATAATAGAGACTTCCTGCCATGTTAAATGCCATATGTCCTCAATCGAATTGTGGTAGCCGGTCGCTATTTCCTTGTAGTTTTCAATTTTGCGGGTTACTTCGTCCTGCGTGGCAGCACTCGCATTGACGCTTTGCAGTAGGGTCAGCGCATCTCGCAATTCGTCTCTTATTTTATCGGCCTTGCCCATGAGTTTAATTGTTTCGACCAAAAACGCATCTTCGAGATAGAGTTTCATTTTGTCTGCATGTATGCCAATCACAATATTTCCCCCCTTATTCTACGCTGATAGCCATGTCTGTTTTGATATAGGCGAATAAGTCCATGATGCTGAACTTCGATAGCGCAAGGCAGCACTCCATGATTCCAATTTGGAAATTGGCGGTCATGAAATGAGTTTTTCCTTGCCGCTTTATTTCGGCTTCTTCTTCGCGTATCTGCTCATTCGCGGCTTGTACGGATTCCTCCGTAAAGTGCTTCCAGCCATGTTCCATGAGGTTAGAAAAGGCCATGTTAAACGCCAGAACGCCGTACTTGTTCTCAACAGCTCTGATCGCCTCGCGGTTATGGTTGTTGTTGCTTTGCATTTTATATCCCCCTTCATAATAAAAAGCCCGATTACGGGCTTAGTCTAGCTTGATGTCTTTTACGATTGCGTGGAGCTTCCTGTACCTCTCGTCGGGATCGACCTCGT
Organism: Christensenella sp. UBA941; assembly: GCA_002293365.1. GTDB lineage: Bacteria > Bacillota > Clostridia > Christensenellales > UBA941 > UBA941. The sequence continues at coordinate 7,185 of DBDD01000067.1, forward strand.
GGTCGTTATAGTCGATCAGCCTCGCCGCTTTTATTTCGTCTGTCCACTCGTCCCGACAATTAAAGCCAAACACGCCAGCTATTATCGCTTGGCATGTCCTGAGTGCTGTATCGGGAAATTCAGGCTTTTCAGTTTCGGCTTTGAGCCGGTACGCTTCGAGGAGCGCCATAATCGCAACGTGTTTATTATGCTATTCGATATATTCCGGCTCACTTAATTTCCAATGACGCGAGACATAGTATGTTTGATCCAAGCCAAGCGCACTCGCTTCTTTAGCTGTGAGCGGCCTATACAATTTCCTGCTCTTTATATATTTAGTGATCGCGCCTTGATTATCATATGACCAGCAATCGCCGGCCTCCTTTAACCGCAAGGCAATATCCCAGCCCTCATCGCAGCACTTATAACCTGTTTTGGTTTCGTTCTCGAATTGCAGCGTTGCCCAAAAAGCGTCTTCCATCGCGATAATGTCTTTCATTGTGTGCCTCCATATATTTATTTGTTAGACTATCTTTTGTTCGCCCCAGCGAATATAAACGCGCCCGTCCTCGTCGTATTCCTTGCTCATGAGCTGGCTGACGATTGCCGGATCAACACCAAAACGCTCGTAAAGTTCGCTTTCTTCTATGTCCTCGTTTTTCATGAACAAGTTCAATTTCTCTTTTGCCAGAATCATTTTCAGCAAATTGCTTTCAATCGTGTGTTCGTAGGTCAGGAAAAACACCTGTTTCCACCGTTGGCTCGTATAGCGAATAAAGCGGAAGTAATACTGGCTCATGGCGGCATTGTTGTAGTGCAGCTCCGGCAGGAGAATCTTGTCCACAAAATCTATGTTTTGGGACGACGAAAGCGCCTGTTGCGTCGAGATCAATATGCCGTTCGGCGTCTTCTCCAGCTCTTGGGCGATCTGGCGGCGCTGCCTAAACGTCGTCGTTCCACCGATTATGACGAACACCGGCCTAGCGGGAAACCGCGCTCGAATATGGCGCTCATATGACCGCAGAACCTCGATATGCCGGACGCCAATCGCAACCCGGTCAGAATCCCATTCGTCCAGCAGCTCTAAAGTCTTTTGTATTTTTGTCGGAGCTTTTTTGGAACGGTATCCTTTTACGCTCGAAGGATCGGCGCACACCTTCAAGAGAAGAAGGAGCTGCTGTAGGAGCTTCATGAGGCTGTCCTTTCGCGAGTTTTCTTCCTTCTTGAAATAAAGCAGCCGCATTTCCTCAAACTCGTCTATGGCTTTTTTGTAGACGCGCCGTTCCGCTAGGTCAAAAGGCACGGTGATTTGTTGTATCTCGTATATCTTCCGGCCAACGACTTGTTCAAAATTCTTCGTGATTACCGTTCTATCCAACAGGCGTTTAAGCTCATCGGCATTGAAAATGTCCTGCGTTTTCTGCTCGATTCCAAAAACCGTGAGTTTCCGGGGCAGGTGAGAATCGGCGAACAACTCATATCCAGCTCTATAAGCGGGGATTGGCCGCATATAGTAGTTATTCTGATAAGTAGACAGCTCTCCGTCTTTATCTACTTCATGAATGTACTCGCACTCAGACAAGCAATTGATCGAATTATTGTAGATCAATTCGAGCTGCGGAGCCGATTCGCAAATATTGTTCCGCGTCATTGTGCCGGTAGTTAAATATTTGCACTTGCAGCGCCTGAATATCGACAGCATGGCCTTAGATCGCTTGGAAAACGGGTTACTGATCGCGTCGCTTTCGTCAAATATGAGCATTACTTTTTGACTTTGACGCCGGACGTATTTTTTAAGCTGCCGCTGGAGCTTGATCGCCAAGTCGAGCGTAAGAATCACAATTTGCTTCGGCTTGATACTTTGAATATCGGCAAGCTCGGAGATTCGGAGATAATCAATGCCGTAATCCTTCAAAACAACATCCCACGTATTGTTTATCGCAATCGCAGGGGCGACGACAAAAACAGTCCGCGCGTTAGTATGTTTCAGCCGGTATTGAGCCATAGCCAAGCCGCAGAGCGTCTTTCCTGAACCCATACCGTACTGCAAAACGCCGAAACTCTTTTGGAGCAGCTTATTAGTGTCCGCTGCCTGTACATCTGTCAGCTTAATGGTTTCCTGATTTTCTTGGCTGTAGACGCTCCAACACCGTAAAAAACGCCTGATCTTCGGATCAGGCTTCATACGGTCAAACTCTTTGGATTGAAGCTCATACGCTTTTCTCTTTCGCCGCAGGAGAGCTTCAAACCCCTCAATCTCAATGCCATTCAAGACGCATTGATTGATAGATTGATAACCTCCATGCGCCGCTTTTTCGCTGTAGTCTTTGACGTAAAAGCCATAGCTCGTTTTTACAAGGCGCTTTTCGTCCCTACAAGGCCGGTCAGGAGAAGAACGCACCTTTTTCAGATAGGAGAGAACATCACTGTCGCTAATTTTCACGGTTGCCCATTCCTCATAGGACATTTTATCAGGCCGTTTTTGCGTAAGAAACTTTTGCAAGTAGCTCTCGCATTTCCCGTATTCGCCGCCGAGCCTCTTGTCCTGCCGGATATCGTACATGAGCTTTGTGACCTTCGCCATAAACCCGGCGTCTAAATCCGATTCGCCCTTGCCCTCGAAGTAGAGCTTACCGGCCAGCCTGTCTCGCTCTGCCTTTAGCGGCTGAATATATGTCTCATGAATGTGATCGGCGTCGCCGCCGGCATCCTTTTCCACTCGCAAACAGCGCTCCGGCAGATAGCGGCTTTTCCGCTGGAATATCATAACCTTAGTTTGAAAATCGGCGGGGCCATAAGCAGCGAATGTATTTGACGGCAGATCAAATTGGGTCACAAAATCAAAGACGCCGTTGATTTGCTCTATCTCGCTGCGGTTAAAAAACTCGTCAGCGAGGAAGCTATTCGGCACGATCAGCGCCAACAAGCCAGCCGGTTTCAAAGTGTCCGCGGCTTTCATGCAGAAGAAGGTCTGCGATTTTATTTTCTCCCCGGCTATGAACCAGTCAAGATTGAACGGGGGATTGCCAAACACGATGTCAGCCTTCACAGGCGGCTCATAAGTGCGTATATCGTCGTGTGTTATATTCGCTAAGGGGTAGAGATACCTCGCGACCTTAACGGCCTTCACGTCGATGTCAGCGCCGTATACGTTGCCCTCTGCCGGAAGGTAATTGAAGAAGTTACCCATGCCGCAAGTCAGATCGTAAATAATGTCCTTGCTGCTTGGCCGGATACAATCAACAAGGTACTGGCAAGTTTTATGGGGCGTAAAAAACTGGCCGACTTCGACCAGTTTCTTTGCCTCTGTATATTCGTGCCGGTTTTCAAATTCCTTGAAGTCTAACCCGTGCAGCCCTCCTTCGCCAGTGTAGCAGTTGAAAATATCCTCCGGCGTCAGCCCGTTCTTTTCCACGATGCCGTTTGTTATCAAGTACAGAATCTTCTCGTTTATAGCCGCTCGTTTGCCTTGCGGAACCACTTGCCCGGTATTGATTTTGTATCTCATAACGCCCTCCATTCTAGGCTACATGCCCTAAATAATCCTTAGCGAACGCCAATGCGCTCGTGTGGCTGTCGAACGTGACTTCAAACTTGCCGTTTTTATAGTATTTGAAGTGCGTGACTTTCGTGCCGGTGGTTTCATGAGTGTCGAATATGCCGTCGCGCTCATATTTGTGGTAGGCGGTAAAGTTGCTCAACCATCCACTGTAAGTAGAAGCCTTCGCTTTGTCAGAATCAAAATACGTCAAAGCCCGAAGCAGATTGAGATATCCTTCACCCTCCAGTTTTATTTCGTACAAGCCGGAATATCGACATTTAGTAGAATAAAGGATATCAAACGATATCTTGCCGTTCTTTATTTTGAACCGCTCCTTATTATCGCAATGCGGATTAGTCGCGGCTTTCAATGCGGCGTCCCTAATCTCCCTGTCTGCCTTTTCTTCAAAATTAAACCCGCCAAGCAGCAGAAAGATATCGTCAATAATTGGATTGTAGTCCAATTCCAGCGCGATCAGTTTAGCCTCATGCTCGACCAGCGCTACTTTGTAGGCTTCAATCTTCGCGTCAAACTCGTCGCCCTCTTTATCGCTCATATTTTTGCGATACGAATAAGACGAATAAGGGTATTCTTCGTGCGGATCACGCGGAGGATCAGCATTGAAATAATGCGTCCACTTCTGGTCTTTGATCGAAACGTTGTATTTGTCTCGGAAATAGCCGTTGATTCGACGGATGAATTTATCGTGCGTTTCTCCGAGGAGCTTTAACAAGTCTCGTATTTCAAGTTTAACAAAGCTATGGTCGTACCATTTATAGTCATAGCTGCCGCTTTTGACCGTGTTCTCGGCGGTAACTGATTCGTAAAATTCTCTATCTTTCTGTAGTATGTCAGCAATGCTCTGGTATGTATCTCGATAATGGGAAAGCAAACGGACGTAAAGCCCGTGCTGCTGTTTGCAAAACTGCCTGTCGTCTTCGGCAAGCCGGGTATCGTTTTTCATTTCAATGGCGTCGAATTTATCAAGTAGGCTGTCATTCTTGGGAACAATGAGATCGGGAGCAATGAGATTAAGTTTGTTAAAGCACATGGTAGTATTCTCCTTTAATTTAAATTTAAGATTCGGGATTGTATTTAATCGGTAACAGCAACGCCTCGCCCTCATCGCCTTGAAACAAAATGCCGCCATGCGGATTGCTCTCTTTACAAGTCGCCTCTGCGTCGGGGAAAGCTGTAAGCATATTCTTCAAGTATTTCGCATTGACCGCGAGATTACTGTTTTTGAACCGATAAGGTATAGCGTGTTCATTGGCCTTGCGTCCGTATTTGGCCTTGTGTTCAGCCTGTCCAACATTAATGATTGCTTTCAGTTCGGCCATTGTCGGCAGTTCAAGCGTCTGCTTTGAGCCTAAATGAGCCTCTGAAAAGACCCGGTCAAGCTGCGGCGTTCTCGGTGCAGGAGTTATATCTACTTCGATTGGATGATAAGGGCGTATCGCTTGATGGCCGTCACAGACATATTGCTGCCCGTTAATCATATATACGCCGTTGAATTTTACAATCTTCATAGCGTTGTCCATGACCACCTTCATCGCCTTGCGAATATCGCCCCGGCCAGCGTCTTTATCGTTCTGCTCCATTGCCTCCCGGCGCATCACAGCGCATATATTCACCAGATCACCGATATTACCGCCAATCGGCGCGTCAAGCGGAGTAGGCTCCCACTCCGCAAGAATTTTGTCGAGGTTTTTAATGTCTTTCTGATAGGTCAGATATTCGTAGAGCGCCTTATAGATCGTCGTTGCTTTTATCAATTTGTTCACCTTCACCTTTCGTATTCGTGTTCAGTTTAGCGCCGGGGATCGAGGTCACGCGGATTCCACGTTTCACGCTTAGGGACAAACTCAAGCTCGATGCCCTCCGCGATTGGTGAATCTGGCTCCGCATAGAATTTGTTGCCTAGCTTTGTGTGAATATCGGGAGGAAGATGCCGAAGCGGAGAAACATCGACATACAGCAGCCCTTCGCACTCGTAGACCGGCCTTTCCCAATTGTCCATGCCCTTGAAAACCAAAGTCATTTTGCTCATAACGTCCTCCTATGCTCTTTGTAGGAACGGCTCACAGATTGACAAGCCGCCTTTGAATACGTATACGTTAGGCCAAACGTTGCCGCTGCCGTCCGTCTGGTCGTTGGTGTTCTGGTAGACCTTTTCAACCGCGCCCCGGAAATTCCGATGCTTTAGCGCCTTACCGAAGTAAACTTGGCCTTGTCTTCGGTACTCATTATTCGTAGCCAGTATCTCGCCAACCATAAATTTCGCTTTCATAGAACCTCCCAAAGCATCGGGCAGCTCTCACGATTGCCCGCTAATTCGCCGTCCTCGCTAAAGATGCAAGCGCCCATGCTGCGCCCTTCCTCAACGCCTTGCGAACACCCGCCGCCTAAGACGTAGCAGTTACAAGCTCCCGGAAGCGCCTCCGCTTCAAACTTCAAGGATTCAACATCGTCCATGTCCGGCAGCTCGTTTCCGTCGCCGTTGTAGTGCTTGTCTGCGGTCTGTTCGGCGCTGGAATGAGAATCGGATTCGACGGCGACATACCCTTCGAGCCTTTGAATGATTTTGACAGCGTAGTACATAATTTACCTCTTTCTGTTTTGTTTCAGTTAGTATGTGGTGATAGTATGAACCCCTTACATTTTGTAAGGGATTGGGCAACAAAAAAACCGCCTCGTTGAGCGGCAGCAAACCAGTAATGGGTTTATTCGATGCTATGCGGCGAATTTGCCTGTTTCGTAGAACCACCAGTCATTCGATTCGCAAACCTCAGAAATTTCCTCGTCAGAGACATCGTAAAGGTATTCATAGCCGTGCTTTTCCATCTCGTCGCAAAGCCAAACTATTGCGCTTTTCACAGCGTACTCAAGCTTGGTAATAAGTGGAGCGTAGAGGTTGCGCAGTTTTACGCACTCCAATTCTTCAAGCATTTCATCGGCAAACTCTAAGCTTGACGCGATACAGTACGTGTAGCGACGATTTGATTTAAGCTCAATCGCATAATCGCCGTTGGATATCTGCCCAATAAACCATTCAAGCCGCTTGTGTTCTTCATTATTAAAGGCTTTATTGAGATTTTTGTGTTTGGTGAACTTGTGTTCGTCTGCATTCCAATTACGAACATAAGCCAGAAGATCGGATAGCCTCAAATCGCCGTAAATATTTACTCCGTCGCCTTGACAGCTTGACAAGC
>DBDD01000067.1:13933-14965 GCA_002293365.1 Christensenella sp. UBA941
TTCCGTTAGTTGTTCGCAGCGCAACGTATCGTTCAAGTACCACTGTTTGGCTTTAGCTTTCGCTTCTCCCGTTAGTTCCTTGTACTCGTAAAGGTTGACCGTAATCTGTCTCATTTTATCTTCTCCTTGCATTGTAATAAGCAGAGTGCCATACAGCGACCACAACCCATTTATCGGCATAGCATGTTTCGCCTTCTCGTGTAGCCGCCGCCGCCGCTTCTCCTATGTTTGGCGCTTCTAGGGTGATTGTCATCGTGTAAGAACACGCAGCGCTTGACATCATGGCTTTATACTCGTTCATGTGCTGATCCTCTAATTCGCTTCTGAATTGGCGTATTTATCTTGAATTGCAGAAACCAGAACGTTAAGGTAAAAATGAAACACTTTACTGTTCCCGCCATTGTAACGATAGTTCCAGTCCTGATATTCTTCATGGAAGTAGATATCATGCAGAGAGCGGATGATCCAGCCCTGTGTTGCCAGCGGAACATCGACCTTGTTTTCCCTGAAAAGCTGCATTATCAGGGACTTATCTCCGTATATGTCGGCATTTTCAACCTTCTGTCGATTTAATATCAGGGTTTCCGCTTCTCTGATCTTTTGCGCTGCCTCTGCCGCTTCGCGCTCCTGTTCCTCTTTCCAAGCCTGTTCTTCAGCCAGCCTTTTAGCTTCGCGCTCGGCGGCTTGCCTTGCGTATCGTTCTTCACGGGCTATGCGGATGGGGGCGTTGTGAGCATTTGCTTCATCTAAACGCCCCGCAATCCTCGCAAAACCCTCGTCAACCCAGCTTTCTGGTTCGGCCAAGCACTTGTTTACAATGCGCTCGATCTCGCCCTTGATATCGTTACCAAACTCCGCAAGGCGCTCTAAGGTTCGTTGGACACCCATTCCGCTAACGGCGACCATATATTCGTCGCACGGAACGTAGATTGTCTTGTTATATTGGCTTTTGTCGCTTTTAAGCACGAAAAGCTGAATACCGTCCTCGTTATGGATTCGGCAATAGTGCTGTTTACGACCGTCACAAGGGTT